>NZ_JBIVHB010000003.1:305910-479257 GCF_044748965.1 Cupriavidus sp. NPDC089707 | reverse complement strand
GGCGTCGCGCCCGGCCAGCATCTCCCCGAAGAGCAGCAGGGTCTGGCCCGGCTTCCACGAGGCGACTTCTTCCGGCGTCAGCGTGTTCAGGTCGACGCGCTTGGAGGTCTCGGTGTTCGGTGCCCACTCCACCTTCGGCCATTGCGACAGGTCAGGCGCTTCCAGCTTGGCCGGACCGCTGCCGTCCAGCGTGAAGTGCACGTGACGGGTGGCGGCGCAGTTCGGGATCATTGCGACCGGCTTGGACGCGGCGTGCGTCGGGCAGGCCATGATCTTGACGTCCAGCACGGTGGCCAGGCCGCCCAGGCCCTGCGCGCCGATGCCCAGGGCGTTGACCTTCTCGTACAGCTCGACGCGCAGTTCCTCGACCCAGTCCTTCGGTCCGCGGGCGATGATGTCCTGGATATCGATGGATTCCATCAGCGATTCCTTGGCCATCACCATCGCCTTCTCGGCGGTGCCGCCGATGCCGATGCCCAGCATGCCCGGCGGGCACCAGCCGGCGCCCATGGTCGGCACGGTCTTCAGCACCCAGTCGACGATCGAGTCCGACGGGTTCAGCATCACGAACTTGGACTTGTTCTCCGAGCCGCCGCCCTTGGCAGCGACCTGGATGTCGACGGTGTTGCCCGGCACGACCTCGTAGTGAATCACGGCCGGGGTGTTGTCCTTGGTGTTCTTGCGGCCGCCTTCGGGCGGGCTGACGATCGAGGCACGCAGCACGTTGTCGGGGTGCGTGTAGCCGCGGCGCACACCCTCGTTGATCATGTCGGTCAGGCCCATGGTGGCGCCATCCCACTGCACGTCCATGCCCACCTTGACGAAGACCGTGACGATGCCGGTGTCCTGGCAGATCGGGCGCTTGCCTTCCGCGCACATGCGGCTGTTGGTCAGGATCTGCGCGATCGCGTCCTTGGCGGCCGGGCTCTGCTCCAGCTCATAGGCGCGGCCCAGGCTGGTGATGTAGTCCATCGGGTGGTAGTAGCTGATGTACTGCAGGGAGTCGGCGACACTCTGGATGAGGTCTTCTTGCTTGATGACTGTCATTTTGTGGGGTGGGCAGCGGTGAAACACAGCGCGAAATAATACACCGAGCCGGGGCGGTCTGCCCGGCTGCATACATCGGTCTACAGTCTTCCGAGGTGCAGCCTGAATCGCACGGCGCGGACACCGAGCGCCAAATGCAAAAACCGCGGCACATGGCCGCGGTTTGCAGACGCCCGTCAACTGGCGAGCGGCTTAATGTGACTAATGCTTTGCATGCGCGCCGGCAGGGTGCGACACCATCCGGTCGACCCACGCCATCGCCACCGCAGAAGCCAGGAACGCCATGTGGATGGCCACCTGCCACATGATGGTGTGGGTGGTGCGCTGTTCCGCGTCGATAAACGTCTTCAGCAGGTGGATCGACGAAATCCCGATCAGTGCCATCGACAGCTTGACCTTGAGCACGCCGGCGTTGACGTGATCCAGCCATTCCGGCTCGTCCGGATGGTTGTCGATGCCCAGGCGCGAGACAAAGGTCTCGTAGCCGCCCACGATCACCATGATCAGCAGGTTGGAGATCATCACCACGTCGATCAGCCCCAGCACCACCAGCATGATCTTGTTCTCGTCGAACTCGGTCACATGTGCGAGCAGATGCCAGACTTCGACCAGGAAATGGTAGACGTAGACGCCCTGGGCCACGATCAGGCCCAGGTAAAGCGGCAGCTGCAGCCAGCGCGACGCGAAGATGATGCTCGGGATCGGCCGCAGGGTTTGGGACTGCGGCTTGGAAATTGGGTTGGAAGCCATGGCGGGGCGGTGTCGGCGAGTTGAAATTCGGCGTGGATTGTACCAAGCGACGATGGCAGCGCTGTGTTACCAGCGGTAACCGCTGCCACGTCACGCCGGTCAGGCCCCCGCCTCCGGATCGGCGCCTGCGGCCTTGCCGCGCCAGGCGCCGCGCGCAATCCGGCCAGGCCAGCTCGCCAGCACGATCCCGCCCAGCACGCAGGCCAGCGCCACGCCGTGCGGCCAGCCCGGCTGCTCGCCCAGCACGACGATGCCGTAGGCGGCCGCTGCCACCGGCAGCACCGAGGTAAACACACCCGCCAGTTGTGCCGGCACATGGCGGATGCCCTTCATCCACAGCCAGAACGAGAACACGCTGGCCGACAGCGCGTACCACAGCAGCATCAGCCAGGTCTGTGCCGGCACCGTGGAGGCGTCGAAGGTCAGCAGCGGCACCAGTCCAAGCGGCAGCATCAGCAAGCCGCCGATGAGGTGGGTATAGGCGCAGATCTCGATGGCGGCCAGTGTCTGCGTAAGGCGGCGCGACAGGATCACGTAGATCGATTCGCACAGCACCGCGCCCAGGATCATCAGATTGCCGAGCCAGGCCTGGCTGTTCTGGCCCGCGCCATGGGAGTCGCCGCGGGCAATGTTGAGCACGGCGATGCCGGCCACCGCCAGCAGCACCGAAGCCACGGTGCGGCGCGACAGCCGTTCGCGCAGCACCAGCCAGGACAGGATCGCAACCGTGGCGGGGATGGTGCTGGTGATGACCCCGGCGGCCATGGCGCTGGTCAGCCGTACGCCGTTGAGCATCAGCAGCGTGAACAGGAAGGTGCCGAAGAACGCCTGCAGGAACAGGTTCAGCCATTCGGTGCGCGACACCCGCCGCATGCGCGCCGGCCGGTACCACGGTGCCAGGCAGACGATGGCGATGACAAAGCGCAGCAGCGCGAACAACAGTACCGGCACATGAGCGATGATCGATTTGCCCAGCCCCACATTACTGCCGACCAGCGCCATCGATCCGACCAGGAACAGGGCGTGGACCGGAGAGAAAAGTTGGAAGTTGCCAGTGGCTGCGGTGGAGGTGTTGGCGGGCACGGTGGATGCGTTGACCAGCCGGCGGTCACGATCGCGGGTGGCGCGATGGCGCGGCAAGCCGATGCAAGCGTGGAGGATCCGCGGCACGGGTAAGCGCCGCGTTCAGGTATAGGGCTCGCGGCATTATAGCTGTGCTAGCCTAATGGAGAAGGCTGCACTTTCGCCCCGATGGCAAGACGTTTCCTGCTGCTTGCAGCATGCGGCGACAACGGACACCGGGCAGTCACCGCAAGCAGTAGCCGCCGACCGTCAGGTTTAAGTAAGCCGTCGGGCGTAACTTGGCAGCCAAAGCCAGTCCAAAATCAGGAGACAAGTCTATGTCCGCCATCGAATCGGTGATGCACGAGCACCGCGTGTTCAACCCGCCCGAGTCGTTCGCCAGCCAGGCCGCGATTCCCAGCATGGACGCCTACCGCGCGCTGTGCGAGGAAGCCGAACGCGACTATGAGGGTTTCTGGGCACGCCACGCCCGCGAACTGCTGCACTGGAACAAGCCCTTCACCAAGGTGCTGGACGAGAGCAACGCGCCGTTCTACAAGTGGTTCGAGGATGGCCAGCTCAATGCCTCCTACAACTGCCTGGATCGCAACCTGGAGAACGGCAATGCCGACAAGGTTGCGATCGTGTTCGAGGCCGACGATGGCACCGTGACGCGTGTCACCTACCGCGAGCTGCATGCCAAAGTATGCCGGCTGGCCAACGGCCTGAAGACGCTCGGCATCAAGAAGGGCGACCGCGTCGTGATCTACATGCCGATGTCAGTCGAAGGCGTGGCCGCGATGCAGGCCTGCGCGCGCCTGGGTGCGACGCACTCGGTGGTATTCGGCGGCTTCTCGGCCAAGTCGCTGCAGGAGCGGCTGGTCGACGTGGGCGCGGTGGCGCTGATCACCGCCGACGAGCAGATGCGCGGCGGCAAGGCGCTGCCGCTGAAGGCCATCGCCGATGAAGCGCTGGCGCTGGGCGGCTGCGAGGCTGTCAAGAGTGTGATCGTCTACCGCCGCACCGGCGGCAATGTCGGCTGGACCGAGGGCCGCGACCGCTGGCTCGACGACGTCTGCGCCAACCAGCCCGACACCTGCGAAGCCGAGCCCGTCGGCGCCGAGCACCCGCTGTTCGTGCTCTATACCTCCGGCTCCACCGGCAAGCCCAAGGGCGTGCAGCACAGCACCGGCGGCTACCTGCTGTGGGCGTTGATGACGATGCAGTGGACCTTCGACCTCAAGCCCGACGACCTGTTCTGGTGTACCGCCGACATCGGCTGGGTCACCGGCCATACCTATATCGCCTACGGCCCGCTGGCGGCCGGCGCCACGCAGGTGGTGTTCGAAGGCGTGCCGACGTACCCGAACGCCGGCCGCTTCTGGGACATGATCGCGCGCCACAAGGTCAGCATCTTCTACACCGCGCCGACCGCGATCCGCTCGCTGATCAAGTCCGCCGAGGCCGACGAGAAGATCCACCCCAGGCAATACGACCTGTCCAGCCTGCGCCTGCTCGGCACCGTGGGCGAGCCGATCAACCCTGAAGCCTGGATGTGGTACTACAAGCACATCGGCAACGAGAATTGCCCGATCGTCGACACCTTCTGGCAGACCGAGACCGGCGGCCACATGATCACGCCGCTGCCCGGCGCGACGCCGCTGGTGCCGGGTTCGTGCACGCTGCCGCTGCCGGGCATCATGGCCGCCATCGTCGACGAGACCGGCCACGACGTGCCCGATGGCAGCGGTGGCATCCTGGTGGTCAAGCGCCCCTGGCCGTCGATGATCCGCACCATCTGGGGCGATCCGGAGCGTTTCAAGAAGAGCTACTTCCCCGAGGAGCTGGGCGGCAAGCTCTACCTGGCGGGCGACGGTTCGATCCGCGACAAGGACACCGGCTACTTCACTATCATGGGCCGCATCGACGACGTGCTGAACGTGTCGGGCCACCGCATGGGCACGATGGAGATCGAGTCGGCGCTGGTGTCCAACCCGCTGGTGGCCGAGGCCGCCGTGGTGGGGCGCCCTGACGACATGACCGGTGAGGCCATCTGTGCCTTCGTCGTGCTCAAGCGCTCGCGGCCGACGGGCGAAGAGGCCGTCAAGATCGCCGCCGAGCTGCGCAACTGGGTCGGCAAGGAAATCGGCCCGATCGCCAAGCCCAAGGACCTGCGCTTCGGCGACAACCTGCCCAAGACACGCTCGGGCAAGATCATGCGGCGCCTGCTGCGGTCGCTGGCCAAGGGTGAAGAGATCACGCAGGACACCTCGACGCTGGAGAACCCGGCGATCCTGGAGCAGCTCAAGCAAGCCCAATAATCCCCCAGCCGTGCACCCGATCAACCCGCCGCCGCGTTCCCGCGCGCCGGCGGGTTTGTTACGATAGCGCCCCACCGACCACGGACCGCCGCCCATGCCCGATGCCCAGTCGCGCTTCCGCCGCCGGCTGCTGCTGTACTACGGCCTGTTCACGCTAGGGTTGTTCGGCTTCGTCGGCATGATGGGGCTGCTGGAGCGCTCCAACGCCGATGCGCTGTGGCTCGGCTATGTCTTCCTCTTTATCACCATCGCGATCTATGCCTGCATCGGGCTGATCTGCCGCACCTCCGACCTCAACGAGTATTACGTCGCCTCGCGGCGCGTGCCGGCGCTGTTCAACGGCATGGCGATTGCCGCCGACTGGATGAGCGCCGCGTCCTTCATCGGGCTGGCCGGCATCCTGTTCGCATCCGGGTACGAGGGCCTCGCCTACGTGATGGGCTGGACCGGCGGCTATTGCTTGGTCGCCTTCCTGCTGGCGCCATACCTGCGCAAGTATGGCGGCTACACCATCCCCGATTTCCTCGCCGCGCGCTATGGCAACGGCAAGCCCGGCGGCAACCTGCCTGTGCGCGCGATCGCGGTGCTGGCGGCCTCGCTGTGTTCCTTCGTCTACCTGGTCGCGCAGATCCAGGGGGTAGGGCTGGTGGTGACGCGCTTCATCGGCGTGGAGTTCGCCGTCGGCATTTTCTTCGGGCTGGCCGGCATCCTGGTGTGCTCGTTCCTGGGCGGCATGCGCGCGGTCACGTGGACGCAGGTGGCGCAGTACATCATGATGATCGTCGCCTTCCTGGTCACGGTCTCGATGATCGCGTGGAAGCATCACCAGGAAGCGGCGCCGCAGCTCAGCTACGGCACGCTGCTGGCGCAGCTCGATGCGCGCGAGCGGGAGCTGGAGCGCGAGCCCGCCGAGCAGGCCGTGCGGGAGTATTACAAGCAGCAGGCCGTCCTGCTGCAGGAGCGCATCGCGCGCCTGCCGGACTCTTTCCGGCAGGAGCGCGATACGTTGGACGCGCGGCTGCAGGATCTTCGAGCGCGCAATGCGCCGCTGCGCGAAATCAAGGCGCTGGAACGCGAGCGACTGGAGTTCCCGCGCGATCCCGCGGCCGCGCAGCAGCAGTGGACGGTGCAGCGCGAAGACGCGCTTGCGCGCAGCCGGCATTCGATGTCGTCCACCGAGCCGTATCCCGCGGCGTCCGAGCAGGAGCGCAAGACCAAGCGGCTCAACTTTGTGCTGCTGGTGTTCTGCCTGATGGTCGGCACCGCCAGCCTGCCGCACATCCTGACGCGCCTCTATACCACGCCCTCCGTCAAGGAGACCCGCAACTCGGTGGCCTGGGCCGTGTTCTGCATCGCCTTGCTGTACGTGTCGGCGCCGACGCTGGCCGCGCTGGTCAAGTACGAGTTCTTCGAGCACCTGGTCGGCACCTCGTATGCGGAACTGCCGCAATGGGTAGTGCAATGGCGCAAGGTCGATCCGCCGGTATTCGGCATTCGTGACGTCAACGGCGATGGCATCGTGCAATGGGCCGAGATACTGCTACAGCCGGACATGATCGTGCTGGCCGCCCCGGAGATCGCCGGTCTGCCGTATGTCATCTCCGGCCTGATCGCCGCCGGCGCGCTGGCCGCGGCGCTGTCGACTGCCGACGGCCTGCTGCTGACCATTGCCAACGCGCTTTCGCACGACGTTTTCTATCACATGGTCGACCGCCAGGCGAGCCACCAGCGCCGCGTCACCACGGCCAAGATCGTGCTGCTCGGTGTTGCCTTGTTCGCTTCATACGTCACATCGCTTCGTCCCGGCAACATCCTGTTCCTGGTCGGCGCTGCCTTCTCGCTGGCGGCATCGAGTTTTTTTCCTGTGCTGGTGCTTGGCATCTTCTGGCGCCGGACGACCGCGGCCGGCGCTGTCGCCGGCATGGCTGCCGGGCTTGGCGTGGCGGTGTACTACATCTTCGTCAACTACCCGTTCTTCACCCGCATGACCGGCATCTTCGGCAATCGCTGGTTTGGCGTCGACCCGATCGCTTCGGGCGCTTTTGGCGTGCCCGCGGGGTTTGCGGTGGCGATCATCGTCAGCCTGCTCACGCCGCGCAACGCGCCGGTGATCGACAGGCTGGTGACGTATTTGCGCAGGGGATAGGGCGGTGCGGCACGAACTTGTGGATTCGTCGGGCAACTCTGCTATAATCGCGGACTTCCCGGAGAGATGGATGAGTGGTTTAAGTCGCACGCCTGGAAAGCGTGTATAGGTTAATAGCCTATCGGGGGTTCGAATCCCCCTCTCTCCGCCAGGATTCTGATGCCCGCGCAAGCGGGCATCTTCGTTTTCGCAGCGCGATATGCAGCGCGATATGCAGCGCGATCCAAGGCCGCCCACAACCGGGGCGGCCTTTTTACTTCCTGCGGCTGCTTCGAAGAGAGTGGCCTTGCCTTACTCAAAGGTCCCGGCCGCCTTGGAAAGCGTCCACCCAAGCCCCAGACACAACCCGATCCACGCCGCCGAAATCAAGGCAACGTCATGCCAGTTCATCGTCCGGCGCCCAGGGCGGCGCAATGTGAATGTGTTCCGTGACGAAGGCATGGCCGTCTCCTTCGGAAAGCATGGGGAAAGGCTAGGGCAACTCTGCAGGAATTCACGGGCTCAGTTGTAAAGATTTATTGCAGTGCGGATGCGCGACTGCCTCCTTGCGCCAACCAAAGAAAAAGCCCTCGGCCAGGGTAGTCGAGGGCTTGAAGTAGTGGTGGGCGAGTCGCGGAACCGCCCGTGACGATGGTCGTACAGACGATGGGATCGCGCATCCCTCTAAATAGAGGTGTTGTGCCTGGACGACATGCACCGGGCGGGCTCGATGCGGCCGTGAAACATCCACTCGTCGCCAACCGCACCGAACGCGCATTGTCGTCGCCGCACAGTGACGCCTGTAAACACTGGCTACGAAGAAGGGCATATGCGTCAGTTCAAACCTTTGACAAGTCTGCGATTGCTGCTGGCCTTGTGGGTGCTGTGCAGGCACTGGTTCCATCGCTATGGCGCCGACGGCGCGTACTTCGACCTTGGCTTCACCAGCACGTTCTTTGACCATGGCTATCTCGGCGTCGACGGTTTTTTTATTCTCAGCGGTTCCGCCCGGCCATATCGTCGTCGTTGCCGGTTCGGCGCGCATCCCCAATTCTGGTGATGCAAAAAAAAGCCCGCACGAAGGCGGGCTGCGGGAAATGCCGAGAGGGGTCAACTCACGACTCCTTGATTCTGGGCGTGAAGTGCCGTAGCGAACACCCCCACATGGGTGATTGGAATCAATGCATTACTACAGCGCCAGCGCCAGCGAAGCCAACGCGATGCAAATTGCGCATAACCTGGCCTTGGCGGCTGTGGAAAAATTGCTTCATTCTCTCCAGCGCCTGAAGCCCCATGACTGACCCCGTCGTCCACCTCAATGGTTCCCTGACCCCGCTGTCTGAAGCCCGCATCCCGGTCCTCGACCGCGGCTTTATCTTTGGCGATGGCATCTATGAGGTCATCCCGTACTACGGCGGCAAGCCGTTCCGCGGTGCGCATCACCTTGCACGCCTGCACCGCAGCCTGGAGGCGATCGGGATTCCCGACCCGCACAGCGCCGCGCAGTGGCAGGCGCTGATCGACGAAGTGGTCCGTGCCAACGGAATGTCGGACCAGATGATCTATATCCAGGTGACACGCGGCGTAGCCCGGCGTGCGCACGCCTTCCCGAAGGAAATCGTGCCGACGGTGCTGATCATGACCAATCCGATGGCGCTGCCGCCCGCGCACATGCGCGACCAGGGCGTGGCCTGCGTGACGATGGAGGACCGGCGCTGGCTGAACTGCCAGATCAAGTCGACCTCGCTGCTGGGCAACGTGCTGGCCGCGCAGCATGCCGCGGAGCATGGCGTGACCGAGGCGATCCAGTTCCGCGACGGCTGGCTGACCGAAGCCTCGTCGTCCAACGTCTGGGTGGTGCGCGATGGCCGCGTGCTGGCGCCGCCCAAGGACAACCTGATTCTGGAAGGCATCCGCTACGGCTTTATGGAAGAGGTCTGCGCGGCACTGGAGATTCCGCTGGAAGCGCGCCGGATCGCCAGGGAAGACTTGTTTGCGGCGGACGAAGTGCTGCTGTCGTCGGCAAGCAAGGAGTTGCTGCCGGTGGTCACCATCGACGGCCGCACCATCGGCGCAGGCGTGCCCGGACCCGTCTTCGCGCGGCTCTACGCGGCCTACCAGGCCGCCATCGCGGCGCTTTGAACCACGCCGTCGCACCGTGCTAGGATGCCAGCGCATGCATCGAGGAGTCAGCCATGGCCAAGCGCGAGCGTGGCCGGCGTGCCCTGCAGGACGAGGTCAGCCGGCGCATCCAGCATATCTATGAAATCGGCGAGGATGGCACCACCGTCCGCGTGCCCGCACCGGTGCCGCATGCGCGCGATGCCCGCGGCCGCAACTGGGACATGAGCGGCTTCGGCAACGCAACCGGTTATGAGGCCAGCATCCGTACGGTGGTCGACGAGGTACGCGACGAATTCGACCTGAACGAGTCGCTCGAGAACCGCGTGCCTAATCCGTTCGGCGACTGAGCATTCGGCGGCCAAGCGTTCGGCAACTGAGGCGTCAGTCGACCGAAACGATGATGGCCACGCGCCGGTTCTCGGCGCGGCCGGCCGCGTTGCGGTTGTCCGCCACCGGGCGGCTCTTGCCCAGGCCGCGCACTTCGATGTTTTCCGGGGCAAATCCGGCGCCGGCCAGCAGCCTGGCCACCGCTTCGGCGCGCCGCACCGACAGCGACTGGTTGTACTCTGCCGACCCGGCATCGTCGGTATGGCCATCGACACGCAGGCGTTCTATCCCCGCGCCGCTGAGTGCCCGGCCGATCCGCTGCACGTTGGCGGCGCGTTCCCCCTCGATCAGGTCCTCGTTGAAGCCGAACAGCACTTTGTCGGACAGGCCGAGTTCCCAGCCCTCGCTGGTCAGCGCAAAGCCTTCGCGTTGCAGCACGGTGATCTGCGCCGGCGACAGCCCGGTTGCGACCGGCGCGGTCTGGCAAGCTGCCAGCAGCAGGCTGGCGGCAATGGCGCAGGCCCAGGTTTTCCAGACAGGTTTCAACACAGCCGAAGGTGTGGGAGCAATCAAGCGGAGGCTCACAGCGTAACATCCAGGCGCGGCTCGGCGCTTTGCCAGATGCCGCCCGAGCGCCGCTTGGCGCCGTACATGGCGGCATCGGCCGCGTGCAGCAGCGCCTGGCTGTCCTGCGCGTGGACCGGGAACACGGCCAGGCCGATGCTGACGGACGCCTGCACCGAGACGCCCTTGGGCAGCGCGATCGGTTCGGTCATGGCTTGCAGGATATGTTCGGCGATATGGACGGCGTCGGCCGGTGAGCGCAGCGCCGTGGCCAGCACCGCGAATTCGTCGCCGCCGATGCGTGCCACGGTGTCGCCGTTACGCAGGCTGGCACGGATGCGCTGCGCCACGGCCACCAGCACCGCGTCGCCCGAGGCATGCCCGTGCCGGTCGTTGATGTCCTTGAAGTCGTCGCTGTCGAGATACAGCACCGCCGCATATTCATGGTTGGCCGCGGCATGGCGCACCGCATGCTCCAGCGCTTCGACAAAGGCGGCGCGGTTCAGCAGCCCCGTCAGCGCATCATGGTTGGCACGGTGGGCGAGGGAGCGGTTTTCGTGCTGCATCTGCTTCTGCCACGTCTGCAGCTCATCGAGCAGCCCGTTGAAGTCGTCGCTGAGCGCGTTAAGCTCGGCGATGCGCGCCGGCGGCGTGCGTTGCGCGAAGTCGCGTTCGGAGCGCACCGCGTGCGCCACCCGCATCAGGCTGCGCAGCGGCTCGACAATCTGCACCAGCATGCGGCTGGCCAGGTAGTGCGCGCCAACCGCGGTCAGCAACAGGCAGCCGAGCAGGCCCAGCGCCCCTCGCAGCAGAAACTGCAGCAGGTTGCGGGGATCGCCGCTGACCCGCAGCAGGCCGACCTGCTGCGCCTGGTGCAGGATCGGCTGATCCAAAGCGTTCATGCTCAGCCATTCGGCCAGCGTTTGGCGCAGGCCGGTCAACTGGGGCTGGCCGGGACGCTGCCACTCGGCCAGGACGCGGTTGTCGGCGTCGTAGACCGTCGCGCGCGCGATGTCTTCCGACGCGGCGATGACGGCCAGCGTCTCACCGGTGGCCACCTGGTCGCGGAACACCACCGGCGCTTCCAGCGTGTACGCGATCGAGCGAGCCACCAGCCGCAGGTTGTGATCCGCATAGACGCGCAATGCGGTGACGCCGATCGTCGTCAGCAGCAGGCCGGCGGTGAACACAGCGATCAGTGCCACGCCCAGGTGGATGCGGCGCAGCACGCTGTAAAGCGTGGGGCGCGGCGCGGCGGCCGGCTCGGGCTGGCGCGGGCTCATGATGGCGACCCCTTGCGTCGGCCCAGCTGCAGCACCCCGGGGTGGACGTGCACGCCGCTGCGGGCGAGCGTGTCGAGGTTGACACGGAACGAAACCTGGTTCTCGCGGATGTTCAGGCAGAACATGCTGCCGGCCTCGCACTCGAAGTCTTCTTCGGCGATCACCAGCACCGGGCGGCCCGTCAGAGCGGTCGACAGCCGCTTGCGCCGGGCTTCGTTCATGACACCGACGTAGAGCGCATCGCAACCGGGCTGGAGCGCATCGGCCAGCACGTCGACCTGGCGCGGCTGCACCGGCCGCCCCGTGGCAAGCGTGCCGCCTTCCATCAGGCGGGCGGAATAACGGCTGGCATTGTCGACGCACAGGCGTACCGTGTCGCCCTCGACGGGCCAGCGCGCATATCCGAGCAGGCTGAAGACCACGCGGGCCACCAGCTCGGTGCGCTGCGGCGCAGGCTGCGCCGTGACCGCCGGCGGCAGTACCGCGGGCAGCAACGCGAGCGTGGCGCCCAGCAGGGTGGGCGCCCACCGGCGCAGCAGCGGTCGTCGGCCTGCGGGAGAGATGAGCGTGGCACTGGCCGGGACAGGGGCCATGGTCTGGAGAGCGGGAGCGTGTGCGCTGCGATTGTGGTTGGTCGGTTACCGCAGCCGCGGCTATTGTCCGGGCGCCGGTTCCGGGCGGTCAAGCGTTCGGACGGAGGGAAGATGCCGGCCGGCGGCGGCCCGTGGCCTGTTTATCGGTTGTTGCGGCGCCGACTGAAGGGTCGCCCGCAGCCAGGCCTTCGCGGTGCCGCACGCAACACTTGCAATGGGACCGGGGTCGCCAGCTCGGCGCCAGCGGAGCTTACACCGGTGAGGCCGTTGCCGGGTAAGGTCGGGTAAGGCCGGGTAAGGCCGGGTAAGGGCACGGACCGTGTGCTAGAGTTTTCAGACACCATTGTGTTGGGGTACATCCCTCAACGACGTTTCCCGAACGTTTCTCAAGGAGATGGATCATGGCGAGTGAATCCCGGCCGAACCTGAAAGCCTTCGTGCAGACCGCCCCCCAGGCTGGACGCTATGTCTGGGTGGTCGCGCTAGTCGACTTTGACGCGCGGCAGGTCCGGCGCGCCATCGTCTCGGACGACACCTTCACCACCGCTGACGCCGCGCGCGTTGCCGGCGAGGCCCAGCTCAAGGCGATGGCCGAGGATCACTGATCCCGCCGGCGTGCAAGGGAGTGTTGCGCGCCGGCATCTATGGATTAACCGACACCCTTTCTTGCATGGCGCCGCGGCGGGCGCGCGCTAGACTGTGCGCGTGTTCCTCCACGAAAAAGGGCTTCCATGACACATCTCGCGCTCCGGCCGGTCCGGACCGTCTTGCTGGCGGCCGTGCTGGGTTCCGGCCTCACCTTCAGTGCGGCGTCGATGGCCCAGGTGTCGGTCAACATTGCCATCGGCGTGCCGCCGCCGGCTCCGATGTATGAGGCCGTTCCTGCCCCGCGCCCCGGCTATGTCTGGATGCCGGGCTATTGGGATTGGGACGACCACCACCACAAGCATGCGTGGAAGAAGGGCCGCTGGGATCGCGAGCGGCCTGGTTATGTCTATGAGTCGCCGCGCTGGATCCAGTCGCGCGATGGCTGGGTGCTGGTGCCGGGTCGCTGGGACCAGGGCGGCTCCAAGGGCAACGGCAAGGGCAACAAGGGCAAGGATTACCACTGCCCGCCGGGCCACGCCAAGAAAGGCGAATGCTGAGGCGGTGCGCTGAGGCGTGCACGGGCCGGCGCCCAAGGTGACGCTGGCCACAGTTGCCATGCTACGATCCCCGCCATGACTCCGCGCCCGCAGGGCGCAGCATCGGCAGTGGATCCGGAGGTAGCGATGGCAAGGCACGTCTTCACGCGCGCGCAGTATCTCGACATCCTCAATGACAGCCTGCGCAAGCATCCCGGCTGGCAGCCCGGCATGGCCTTCGTCTTCCTGCCGCCGGGTGCGGATGCCAGCCAGGCGACGGCGGTAGGCTGCACCGGCCCGATGGATGCCATCCCGGTCTACGCGGAAATCCAGCGTGTGGCGGCTGAGTTGATCGAGGTCAGCGACTCGTAGCGCGCTGCAGTGCGTAGGCGTTGCAATGCCCGGCCGCAGCCTGCGCGTACAATGCCGGCCTCGACAGACTTTCGGATATTGCCGTGAAGAAAACGGACCTGGAGAAGAACAAGGGCCTGAAGATTGCCAACAGCCTAAAACAGGCTTCGGCGGCCCGGGGCGGAATTCCTGGCGGCGCCGCGGGGCGCCTGGATCGCCGCGAACAGCGCCGGCTGGACCAGGAACAGGGCCTGGTGCCGTTCGCGTGCAAGCTGGACGCCACGCTGGCCCGGCGCCTGCAGGCGCTGGCCGTCAATCATCCCGGTGGCATGAGCGGCCTGCTCAATGAACTGCTGACGGGCGCGCTGCCGCCGGAGCAAGACCAGGCCTGATCAAGGCGCGGCCGCGCAGGCGGCCGCAACGATCCGGCAGGGCCGGAAGCGGTTGGGTCAGTCCTCTTCCTCCTCGTCGAGGAATTCGCGGCGCAGCATCCAGTTGGCGATGGCTTCGTCGCAAATGCGCTTGAACTTCTGCTTGTCCGGCATCTTGTCGGACAGCTGGAAGTTGACCAGCGCCATGCCGGCGTCGGTGATATAGAACATCCGGCGCGGATCGTCATGGTGGACGATGCGGCCGTCGATGGCGTCTTCCTCGCTTTCGGCGGGCATGTCTTCCAGCTCGACCACGCGGCAGGTAAAGCGCGGGCTGCGGGTGTGGGTCAGATACTCGAACTCGTCGTGCATGACCTCGCCGCTTTTGCCGGCGATAACGGCGAAGCCCCAGATAAAGCGGGGCATCGGCAGATCGGACAGATCTTCAATCTCGTCCATGGTGTTCTCCCTGATTCAATCCCCGCATTATCGCCCGGAACGCCGTTGCCTCAAACGTTGGCGACGGTTCAGCAGCGATTGCATGCCCGCCGGCTAGGGCTTTGCCTGGCAGTTCGACAGCGCCGGTGCGGCGTTTTCCTGCTGCATCAGGTCGCGCAGCGTGCCGGTATCGCCCTTGCTCCACCACTCGTAACGCCCTCCGACATAGCGCGCGCCGGACGCCGAGACCGTGGTCACGGCCAGCACCGGCTTGCCTTCGACGCGGAGCACGGCGGCCTGGTTGTCCGCACTGTTGAAGTAGCGCACGGTCAGGGTCTTGCCGCCGTCGCACTGATAGCGCACGGTACGCACGTCGGTAAAGCGCACGCCGTCGATGCCTGGGGCACGCGCCGCGCTGGCGCTTGTGCCGGCGGCAAGCAATGCGAGCAGCAACGCGGCGCGGGTTGCATTCAAGGTCGGGCGGTTCATGGTCGACGGGCCTTTCTCGGTGGTTCGTGTCAGCCAGTTCAGACGCGGGCGGCGGCGGCCGGTTCCTCGGGCTGCGACGCGCCGTCCAGCAGGTAGCCGGCGGCGAGCGTGCGGAAACTGTCGAGTTCGTGTGCCTGCCAGGCCTCGCTTTCCCCGAGCTCTTCGGCCAGGACCGCGGCCACCGCCGGCGCGGCCTGCAGCGCGGCGCGAGCATCGAGGAACAGGACGCGGTTGCGGCGAGCCAGCACGTCTTCGACGCGCCGCGCCAGCTCGTGCCGGGCCGCGAAACGGACATGGGCTTCGGTCAGGCCCGATGCGGCCGCCAGCACGCGGTCATGGCCCGACAGGGCGCGCAGCGTGGCCAGCTCGTTGCCGTAATAGCGGTCCGGCGCGGCCGCATCCGCCAGCGGCAGTTCCGCCGGCAGTCCGGCGGCGCCGTGCAGCGGCAGTTCGGCGGTCACGCATGGCGCGGCGCGCACCATCTGCCGCTGGATCGCGGTGTCGATCACGTCTTCCGCCATCCTGCGATAGGTGGTCCATTTGCCGCCGGTGACCGTAATCAGCCCGGCCTTCGAGACCAGGATCGTATGCTCGCGCGAGAGCGATGCGGTGGACGCTTCGCCGGTAGCCTTGACCAGTGGCCGCAGCCCGGCCCAGACGCTGGTGACGTCGGCGCGGGTGGGATCCTTGGCCAGGTAGCGCGACGCGGTCTCAAGGATGAAATCGACATCGTCGGCCCCGGCGTCGGGCTCGAGCGGCAGGTCGCGCCGCGGCGTATCGGTGGTGCCGACAATGGTATGGCCGTTCCACGGCACCACGAACAGCACCCGGCCGTCGTCGGTCTTGGGAATCAGGATGGCGTGCTCGCCGGGCAGGAAGCGGCGCGGCAGCGTCAGGTGCACGCCCTGGCTGGGCGCCACCAGGGTGCGGGCATGGCCGTCCTCCATCTGCCGCACCGCGTCGACCCAGACGCCGGTGGCATTGATCACGCAATCCGCGCGCAGGCGGAACGTGGCTTCGCCCAGTGCGTCCTGGACAGTGACGCCGCTGATCACGCCGCCTTGCTGGCTCAGTCCGGTCACGCGCATGTAGTTGACCGCGGTGCCGCCCACGTCGAACAGCGTGCGCATCAGCGCCACCGCCAGCCGCGCATCGTCGAACTGGCCGTCGAAGTACAGGTTGCCGCCGCGCAGCGGGCGTCCGCTGACGTGCTCGGCCAGGTTGGGGGCGGCGTCCAGCACCTCACGGTGGTTCAGCCAGCGGCTGCCGGCCAGGTTGAGGTTGCCGGCCAGCATGTCATAGACCTTCAGGCCGATGCCGTAGAAGGGCTGGTCGAACATCTGGTACGCCGGCACCACGAAGCCCAGCGGCCACACCAGGTGCGGCGCGTTGCGCGCGAGCAAGCCGCGCTCGTGCAGGGCTTCGCGCACCAGGCCGATATTGCCCTGGGCCAGGTAGCGCACGCCGCCGTGCACGAGCTTGGTGGCCTTGCTCGAGGTGCCCTTGGCAAAGTCGGCGGCTTCAACCAGCAGGGTGCGGTAGCCGCGCGAGGCGGCATCGACCGCGGTGCCCAGGCCGGTGGCGCCGCCGCCAATGACGATCACGTCCCAGCGCGGCTCGCGCTCCAGGGTGGCAAGCAGGGCAGCACGGGCGGGCGGCTGGATCGGGGTGGAGACTTTCTGCATGGCTATTGTTTTCGGGAAATATGCGGTCTTGGCAGGACGGGGCGGCCGGTGTTCAGCCGTGGCCGCCGGCTTCGTCTTCGCGTGCCCAGTCGCGGGCGCGCTCGACGGCGCGGTGCCAGCGCGCCAGCCGGTGGCCGCGTTCGTCGGCGGACAGGTTGGGCTCGAAGCGCCGCTCCACCTGCCATTGCCGCGCAATCTGCGCGGGGTCGCTCCAGTAGCCGGTGGCCAGGCCAGCCAGGTAGGCCGCGCCCAGCGCGGTGGTCTCGGTCACACGCGGGCGGACCACCGGCGTGCCGAGCAGGTCGGCCTGCATCTGCATCAGCAGATCGCTGCGCGAGGCGCCGCCATCCACGCGCAGTTCGGCCAGCGCGATGCCGGCGTCCTTCTGCATGGCTTCCAGCACGTCGACGCTCTGGAATGCGATCGATTCCAGCGCTGCGCGCGCCAGCTGCGGCCGGCCGGTGCCGCGCGTCATGCCGACCAGCGTGCCGCGCGCGAAGGCGTCCCAGTGCGGGGCGCCGAGGCCGGCAAAGGCAGGCACCAGCACCACGCCGCCGGTGTCGTCGCACTGGCGCGCGAGCGGCTCGACCTCGGGCGCGCTGTTGATGATCTGCAGCCCGTCGCGCAGCCACTGGATGGTGGCGCCGCCCATGAAGACGCCGCCCTCCAGGCAATACTGGGTTTGCCCGCCGAACTGCCAGCCGATGGTGGTCAGCAGCCGGTTGCGCGATGTCACCGGTTCGGTGCCGGTATTCATCAGCAGGAAGCAGCCCGTGCCGTAGGTGTTCTTGGCCATGCCGGGCGACAGGCAGGCCTGGCCGAAGGTGGCCGCCTGCTGGTCGCCCGCGATGCCCGCGATCGGGATCTCTACGCCGAACAGCCGCGCCGCGGTGCGCGCCACCTCGCCGCTGGACGGCACCACCTTGGGCAGCAGCGCGTGCGGGATGTCGAGCAGCGCCAGTAGCGCGTCGTCCCACTCGAAACGGTGGATATTGAACAGCATGGTGCGCGAGGCGTTGGACACGTCCGTGACGTGCCGCGCGCCGTCCGTCAGCTGCCAGATCAGCCAGCTGTCGACCGTGCCGAACGCCAGCTCGCCGCGCTGCGCGCGTTCGCGGGCGCCTTCGATGTTGTCGAGCATCCAGCGCAGCTTGGTGCCAGAGAAGTATGCGTCGACGATCAGGCCGGTCTTCTCGCGGAACAGCTCGCCATGGCCGGCGGCCTGCAGCGCCTCGCACATCGGCGCGGTGCGGCGGTCCTGCCAGACCAGCGCGCGGCCGACCGGCTCGCCGGTCTTGCGGTCCCACAGCACCGTGGTCTCGCGCTGGTTGGTGATGCCGATGGCGCGCACCTGCGTGGCGGAGATGCCGGCGTCGGCCAGCACTTCATGCGCGACCGCCAGCTGCGACTGCCAGATTTCGTACGGATCGTGCTCGACGTGGCCCGGATGTGGGTAGTATTGGCGGAACTCGCGCTGCGCCAGCCGCACCACGCTGCCGGCGTGGTCGAACAGGATCGCGCGCGAGCTGCTGGTGCCCTGGTCTAGCGCCAGCACATACTGCGGTTCGGAGCCATGCCGGCCTGGGCCGGCCTGCTGCGCCTGGGCTTGCGTTGCTGCCTGGTTCATGCGTTCAATCCTGAAAATGACAAGATGCGCCGGCCCGGCCGGCGCCCCGATCTGACATGGCCGAAATTTCTTCCCAGCCGCCCGCTGTGCCCTCGGGCGTTCCGTCCGGCGTCCAGTCCGGCATCCCAACTGGCCCTGGTGCCGATGCCGGCCACATGGCGCGCATCGCTGCCTCGCTGGCGGCGCGCACCGGCTTCGATCCCGCCGGCAAGTTGCGCCTGATGGCGGACGGCCAGCAGGTCGGCTGGCTGCCCCGGTCGCATGCCGCGATCCTGCGCGGCATGGGCTGCATCCTCGGTCCGGAGGAGGGCGCCGCGGATGGCACTGCCGCAGTGGAATTGCTGCCGGGACGCTCCGGCTTCGATGTGCTGAGCGCCGCGCTGGCCGCGCTGGCGCACCAGCTGGCCGATGCCGGGCACGTGCGTGGCTGGCGCCACGAGCTGTTCGCGGTCACCGCGGCGCTGGACGCGCCCGCGCTGGCGGCGGTCGAGCGGGCGGCGGCGCGCTTCCTGGGATTGCTGACCTTTGCCTCGCACATGAACGGAATCGTCGACATGGCCGATACTGGCGGCGGCCCCATGCTGTGGATCTCGCGGCGCAGCCCCGCCAAGTCGGTCGACCCCGGCATGTGGGACAACCTGGTCGCCGGCGGCATGCCGCACGGCAGCGATCCGCTGGCCACGCTGGTGCGCGAGTGCGAGGAAGAGTCGGGCATCCCGCCGGCGCTGGCCGGGCGTGTGCAGCCGCATGGCATGATCGAGGTGCTGCGCGACCTGCCCGAAGGCGTGCAGTGGGAACAGGTCTATGTCTATGACCTGATGCTGCCGCCAGGCTTCACCCCGCGCAACCATGACGGGGAGGTCAGCGAACACAAGCGCGTGGGGCTGGCCGCATTGCTTGATATCATGTCGAGCGGCGCCATGACGGTCGACGCCACGCTGGTGACGCTGGATGCCCTTCGCCGGCGCGGCTGGCCGGGCACCGAAGACCGTCGCGCTTGAGCTTGCGCAGCGGGCCTGGCCCGCGCTTTCACGGCTTTCACTGCCTTCGCGGCCTTCATGGCCTTTGCGCTTGTACACCGCGCCCCTCCGACAGAACCACACACCATGAGCACCACCGGATTCATCCTGACCCTTTCGTGCCCCGACCAGCCGGGCATCGTCCACGCCGTCTCGGGCCTGCTGTTCCAGCACGGCTGCAATATCGTCGACTCGGACCAGTATGGTGACGCGTACACCGGCCGCTTCTTCATGCGGGTGCACTTCAGCCCGGCTGTCGGCGGCCCGGACCTGGGCACGCTGAAGGCCGCGTTCGCGCCGGTGGGCGACCAGTTCGGCATGCAGTGGGAGCTGAACGACGCCTCGGTCAAGCCGCGCGTGATGATCATGGTGTCCAAGATCGGCCACTGCCTGAACGACCTGCTGTTCCGCGCCAAGGTGGGCGGCCTGCCGGTTGAGATCGCGGCGATCGTGTCCAATCACCGCGACTTCTACCAGCTGGCCGCGTCGTACGACGTGCCGTTCTTCCACCTGCCGCTGATGAACGCCTCGGCCGAGCAGAAGGCCGCCCAGGAGGCGCGCGTGTTCGACGTGGCGCAGGAGCAGAAGATCGACCTGGTGGTGCTGGCGCGCTACATGCAGGTACTGTCCGACGACCTGTGCCGCAAGCTGGCCGGCCGCGCCATCAATATCCACCACTCGTTCCTGCCCAGCTTCAAGGGCGCCAAACCTTACTACCAGGCGCACGACCGCGGCGTGAAGCTGATCGGCGCGACCGCGCACTACGTCACCGCCGACCTGGACGAAGGCCCGATCATCGAGCAGGAAATCGAGCGCGTCGACCACAGCATGGACCCGGACCAGCTCACCGCGGTGGGCCGCGACGTGGAATGCGTGGCGCTGGCCCGCGCGGTCAAGTGGCATGCCGAACGCCGCATCCTGCTGAACGGCCACAAGACCGTCGTCTTCAAGTAAGCCGTCGATTTCCCGAAGGTTTGCTCCCCTCTCCCGCGCGCGGGAGAGGGGACGGGGGAGAGGGCAGGCCTGTCGCGCAGCCGACGCGGCATGCACCGCCCCACCACCCGCCATCAACACCAGCCCCGCTCCCGCCAGTGCAGACGCAGCGGCCGGATGGCCGGCAAGATCATTCCCGCTCCGCCACCACACACTTCACCCCACTGTCGGCCAGGATCCGGTCGAACGGTGCCGCCAGCGGCTCATCGGTGAACAGCCGGTCGACCTGCGACACATGCGCCAGCTCAACCATGGCCTGGCGGTTGAACTTGCTGGTATCCGCCGCCAGCCAGACCTCGCGTGAATGCTCGATGATGGTCCGCGCCACCTTGACCTCGCGGAAGTCGTAGTCGCGCAGCGTGCCATCCGTCTCGATACCCGAGATGCCGATCAGGCCAATATCCACCTTGAACTGCCGGATAAACTCGACCGTGGCCTCGCCGACGATGCCGCGGTCGCGCGAGCGCAGCACGCCGCCGGCGACAATGACCTCGCAGTCGGGGTTGTCCGCCAGGATATTGGCCACGTTCAGGTTATTGGTGATCACGCGCAGCCCGCGGTGCTGCATCAGTTCGCGCGCGATCTCTTCCACCGTGGTGCCGATGTTCAGGATCAGCGAGCAGCCCTCCGGCACCGCCGCCGCCACCGCGCGCGCAATGCGCGCCTTGCCCTCTGCATTCAGCACCTGCCGCTGCCGGTAGGCGATGTTCTCGGTGGTGGAGCCCTCCACCCGCACGCCGCCATGGAAGCGCGCCAGCATACCGTTCTCGGCCAGCAGGTTGACGTCTCGCCGCACCGTCTGGAGGGTGACGCCGAACTTGCGCGCAAGTTCATCGATGGAGGCAAAGCCCTGGCTGCGGACTTCTTCGAGCAGGGCGGTCTGGCGGGGATTGAGCGTCATGCCGGGATTCTAGTTCAAACAGAAACGAAAACAAATGATGCGGCGCACACTTGTTTTATGTTCGTTTTATTACTAAAACGATCGGAAGCCAAGGATTGTGCGCCTGTGTCGCGCGGAATGCGGTGATGCGGAAAGCATATCGAACATGGAGACCGGATGCAGCTGAGTTTGGAGGCCGTGGCGCAGCATGCAGGTTCGCAGGCTTATCTCTATCCGATGACGCTGGCGCCGGTTCCCGGCGCGGTGACCATCCTGCTGGGCGCCACCCAGGCGGGCAAGACTTCGCTGATGCGCGTGATGGCGGGGCTCGACCGGCCCAGCGCCGGCCGTGTGCTGGTCGACGGCCATGATGTCACCGGCGTGCCGGTGCGCGAGCGCAATGTGTCGATGGTCTACCAGCAGTTCATCAACTACCCGTCGCTCAGGGTCTTCGACAACATCGCCTCGCCGTTGCGCCTGCGGCGCAAGGGCGCCGCCGGCGCCGACATTGCCGCTCGTGTGCGCGATCTGGCGGCGCGGCTGCATATCGACCACCTGCTCGACCGCTACCCGGCGGAGCTTTCGGGCGGCCAGCAGCAGCGCGTGGCGCTGGCGCGCGCGCTGGCCAAGGAAGCGCCGCTGATGCTGCTGGACGAGCCGCTGGTCAACCTGGACTACAAGCTGCGCGAAGAACTGCGCGAAGAGCTGTCGCAGCTGTTCGCGCATGGCGATGCGACCGTGGTCTACGCCACCACCGAACCCGGCGAGGCGTTGCTGCTGGGCGGCCATACGGCCGTGCTCGATGCCGGCGAGCTGTTGCAGTACGGACCGACCGCCGACGTCTTCCACTATCCCGATTCGCTGCGCGTGGCGCGCGCGTTCAACGATCCGCCGATGAACCTGGTCGCGGGCACGCTCAACGGCGGCTGGGTCACGCTCGCGGGCGACATCTCGGTGCCGGTATCCGGCGCTGGCGGCGGCGACGGACCGGTCACCGTGGGCGTGCGCGCGTCGGCGCTGCGCCTGGCGGGCGAACCGGGCGCGGTCGCGGTCGCGGGCGCGGTCGCGATAGCGGGGCGCGTGGCGCTGGCCGAGCTGTCGGGCTCGGACACCTTCATCCATGCCGATACGCCGGTGGGCAACCTGGTGGCGCAGTTTGCCGGCGTGCTCGACCTGCGGCTCGGCGAACCGGTGTCCTTGCACTTGTTGCCTGACCAGATCTACCTGTTCGACGCGGCCGGTCGGCGCATCCATGCGCCCCGGCGGCCCGGCGGGCTGGCTGCGGACGTGCCGGGCGGGGCGGCAGCCGGCGCCGCGGCGGCTGCCGGGGGCTGACGATGGCACGCATCGACCTCGACCTGGCGCATTCCTACCTGCCGCATCCGCGCAACGATGACGACTACGCGTTGCTGCCGCTGAAGTTCACCTTCGAGGACGGCGGCGCCTATGCGCTGCTGGGCCCGTCGGGCTGCGGCAAGACCACGCTGCTGAACTGCATTTCCGGGCTGCTGCGGCCTTCGCACGGCACCATTGCCTTCGACGGACGCGACGTCACCGCCGCCACGCCGCAGGCTCGCAATATCGCCCAGGTGTTCCAGTTCCCAGTGATCTACGACACCATGACCGTCGGCGAGAACCTGGCCTTCCCGCTGCGCAACCGCGGCGTGCCCGAGGCGCAGGTGCGCGAGCGCGTCGGCCGCGTGGCCGAGATGCTGGACTTGTCTGGCACGCTGGAGCGACGCGCCAGCGGTCTCGCCGCCGACGCCAAGCAGAAGATCTCGCTAGGCCGCGGCCTGGTGCGGCACGACGTGTCGGCAATCCTGTTCGACGAGCCGCTGACGGTGATCGACCCGCAGCTCAAGTGGCAGCTGCGGCGCAAGCTCAAGGAAATCCACCACGAATTCCGCCTGACGCTGATCTACGTCACCCACGACCAGACCGAGGCGCTGACCTTTGCCGACCAGGTGGTGGTGATGTCGCGCGGCAAGGCGGTGCAGGTGGGGCCGGCCGATGCGCTGTTCGAGCGGCCGGCGCATACCTTCGTCGGGCATTTCATCGGCTCGCCCGGCATGAACTTCCTGCCGGGCCGGTGGCGCGACAGCGCCATCGAGGTGGCAGGCCGGCGCTACACGCCAGCGCTGGCGCCATCGGTGGCCGCGGCCTTGCGCGCGGCGGGCAGCTTCCGCATCGGCGTGCGGCCCGAGTATCTGCAACTGGCACCGGAGCGCCAGGCGCACGATATGCAGGCGGTACCGGTACAGGTGCAGCGCGCGCAGGACATCGGCACCTACTGGCTCGTGACTGGCAGCGTGCAGGAAGCGGGTGCGCAGGCCGGAACACTGCGTGCCCGCCTGGGCGCCGAGGCGGCCGCTTTGCGCGCCGGCGACATGGCCTGGCTGTCGGTGTTCAACCGCCATACCTGCTACTACGTCAACGAGGAACTGGTGTCATGAAGCCTGTCAATCAGAAGGCCTGGCTGCTGGTGTTGCCGGTGGTGGCATGCGTGGCGTTCTCGGCGATCCTGCCGCTGATGACCATCGTCAACTACTCCGTGCAGGACATCATTTCGCCCGAGCGGCGCGTATTTGTCGGCACGGAATGGTTCCGCACGGTACTGCGCGACGGCGAGCTGCACGACGCGCTGCTGCGCCAGCTGGGCTTCTCGCTGGCGGTGCTGCTGGTGGAGATCCCGCTCGGCATCCTGCTGGCGCTGTCGATGCCCGCCAAAGGCTGGAAGGCATCGGCGGTGCTGGTGATCATCGCGCTGTCGCTGCTGATCCCGTGGAACGTGGTCGGCACCATCTGGCAGATCTTCGGGCGCACCGATATCGGCCTGCTTGGCGCCGCGCTGGAAGCCATGGGCTTCGACTACAACTACACCGGCAGCGCCTTCGATGCCTGGGTGACAGTGCTGGTAATGGATGTCTGGCACTGGACCCCGCTGGTGGCGCTGCTCTGCTATGCCGGCCTGCGCGCGATTCCCGACGCCTACTACCAGGCCGCGCAGATCGATGGCGCCTCGCGGCTGGCGGTGTTTCGACACATCCAGCTGCCCAAGCTGCGCGGGGTGCTGATGATCGCGGTGCTGTTGCGCTTCATGGACAGCTTCATGATCTATACCGAGCCCTTCGTGCTGACCGGCGGCGGCCCCGGCAACGCCACTACCTTCCTGTCGCAATACCTGACGCAGAAGGCCGTGGGCCAGTTCGACCTCGGTCCGGCGGCGGCGTTCTCCATCGTCTACTTCCTGATCATCCTGCTCCTGTGCTTCATCCTCTACAACTGGATGCAGCGCGCGGGCACCGCCGGCAGCGAGGACATGCCCCATGGCTGAAATCCGCACCCAGGCAACCACCACGACATGGTGGCGCGCCGGCTTCCTGCTGGTCTACCTGTTGTTCGCCATCGTGCCGATCTACTGGATGGTGAACATGTCGTTCAAGACCAACGAGGAGATCGTGTCCACGCTGTCGCTGTGGCCGGCCGAATTCACGCTGGAGCACTACAGGACCATCTTCACCGACCCGTCGTGGTACTCCGGCTACCTCAACTCGATAATCTACGTGGCGATGAACACGGTGATCTCGATCGTGGTTGCGCTGCCGGCGGCCTATGCGTTTTCGCGCTACCAGTTTATCGGCGACAAGCATGTGTTCTTCTGGCTGCTGACCAACCGCATGACGCCGCCCGCGGTGTTCCTGCTGCCGTTCTTCCAGCTGTACAGCACCATCGGCCTGATGGACACGCACCTGGGCGTGGCGCTCGCGCACCTGGTCTTCAACGTGCCGCTGGCGGTGTGGATCCTGGAGGGATTCATGTCGGGCGTGCCGCGCGAGATCGACGAGACCGCCTACGTCGACGGCTATTCCTTCCCGCGCTTTTTCCTGACCATCTTCCTGCCGCTGATCAAGGCTGGCGTGGGTGTCGCGGCGTTCTTCTGCTTCATGTTCAGCTGGGTGGAACTGCTGCTGGCGCGCACGCTGACCTCGGTCAACGCCAAGCCGATCGTGGCCACCATGACGCGCACGGTGTCGGCATCGGGCATGGACTGGGGTGTGCTGGCCGCGGCCGGCGTGCTGACCATCGTGCCAGGCGGCATCGTGATCTGGTTCGTGCGGCATTACATCGCGAAGGGCTTTGCGATGGGGCGTGTGTAAATCACCCACACTCAAGACAAGGAGACATGGCAATGCTGAGCTGGATGGTGTGGACGACGCCGGTCGCGGTGTTCTTCGCCTGCATCGTAGTCATGCTGATCGGCATGACCATCTGGGAAATCCGTTCGCCTTCGGTGCTGCGCAAGGGCTTTCTGCCGATCGCCACCACACGGGGTGACCGGCTGTTCATCGGCCTGATGTGCGCGGCGTGGGTCAACCTGGCGTGGGCCGGGCTGGGCGAGAAGGTCGCCGCATGGCTGTCCCTGGCCGAGGAACCGTCCGTCTGGATCAGCTTCGGCGTATCGATGCTGGTATTGGCGCTGATCCTGCGCAAGGGCTGACCGGCGCATCCCTAACCAGCAGTTTCCGCTTCGATGGGAGATAGCGGTACAGCGGCTTATCCCTGCCCCGGGCCGCCACCCAGACCATAGCCGGGGAGGGGAATTCATGAGGAGACACCAATGAAAGTGCACGTGAAGTTGGGGATGACAGCCCTTGCCTGCGCGGCTGCGCTGGCTTGCGGCACCTCCGCCCTGGCGGGCGAGGCGGAAGCGAAGAAGTGGATCGACAATGAGTTCCAGCCCTCGTCGCTGTCCAAGGACAGGCAGCAGGCGGAGATGAAGTGGTTTATCGACGCCGCCGCCAAGCTCAAGGCCAAGGGTGTCACCCAGATCAACGTGGTGTCCGAGACCATCACCACGCATGAGTACGAGTCCAAGACGCTGGCCAAGGCCTTCGAGGAAATCACCGGGATCAAGGTCAACCATGACCTGATTCAGGAGGGCGACGTGGTCGAGAAGCTGCAGACCTCGATGCAGTCCGGCAAGTCGATCTACGACGGCTGGATTTCCGATTCGGACCTGATCGGCACGCACTACCGTTATGGCTCGATCCTGCCGCTGACCGACTATATGAACGGCGCCGGCAAGGAATGGACCAACCCGGGCCTGGACGTGAAGGACTTCATCGGCACCAAGTTCACCACCGCGCCGGACGGCAAGCTCTACCAGCTGCCCGACCAGCAGTTTGCCAACCTCTACTGGTTCCGCGCCGACTGGTTCGCGCGCAAGGACCTGCAGGACAAGTTCAAGGCCAAGTACGGCTACGACCTGGGTGTGCCGACCAACTGGTCCGCCTATGAAGACATCGCCAACTTCTTTACCAACGACGTGAAGGAGATCGACGGCAAGAAGGTCTACGGCCACATGGACTACGGCAAGAAGGACCCCTCGCTTGGCTGGCGCTTTACCGATGCCTGGCTGTCGATGGCGGGCACCGCCGACAAGGGCCTGCCCAACGGCATGCCGGTCGACGAGTGGGGCATCCGCGTGGCCGAGGACAAGTGCACGCCGGTCGGCGCTTCGGTCGCGCGCGGCGGCGCCACCAACAGCCCGGCCGCAGTCTATGCGCTGACCAAATACATCGACTGGATGAAGAAATACGCGCCGCCGCAGGCGATGGGCATGACCTTCTCCGAGGCCGGGCCGGTGCCGGCGCAAGGGCAGGTGGCGCAGCAGATCTTCTGGTACACCGCCTTTACCGCCGACATGACCAAAAAGGGCCTGCCGGTGGTCAATGCCGACGGCTCGCCCAAGTGGCGCATGGCACCGTCGCCTTACGGCCCCTACTGGAAGCAGGGCATGCAGAACGGCTACCAGGACGTGGGTTCGTGGACCTTCTTCAAGAACACCGACCCCAACAAGCTCGCCGGCGCGTGGCTGTATGCGCAGTTCGTCACCTCGAAGACGGTATCGCTCAAGAAGTCGCTGACCGGGCTGACCTTTATCCGCGACAGCGACATCAACCACGACTACCTCACCAAGAACGCGTCCAGGTATGGCGGCCTGATCGAGTTCTACCGCAGTCCCGCGCGCGTGGCCTGGACGCCGACCGGCACCAATGTGCCCGACTACCCGAAGCTGGCGCAGCTGTGGTGGAAGAACGTGGCCACCGCGGTGACCGGCGAGAAAACCCCGCAGGCTGCGATGGACACCCTCGCCGACGAGATGGACCAGGTGATGGCACGGCTGCAGCGCGCCGGCATGAGCAACTGCGCGCCCAGGCTCAACCCGAAGGGCGACCCGGCCAAATGGCTGTCGAGCGACCACGCGCCGTGGAAGAAGCTGGCCAACGAGAAGCCGAAGGGCGAGACCATCCCT
Organism: Cupriavidus sp. NPDC089707; assembly: GCF_044748965.1. NCBI lineage: Bacteria > Pseudomonadati > Pseudomonadota > Betaproteobacteria > Burkholderiales > Burkholderiaceae > Cupriavidus > Cupriavidus sp. NPDC089707. Next base: position 451,768 of record NZ_JBIVHB010000003.1, on the reverse strand, counting down.
TATGACAAGCTGCTGCAGGCATGGAAGGAGGGCAAGGTGCGCTGACCACGGCGCCTGCAGGCCGAGAGGCCTGGCTCCGGGCGCGATGTCACCTGCAACGGGCGCCTGGTGCGCCCGTTTTTTCATCCGCTAGGCAGGCAAGCCGGCATGCTCCTGGGAAGGCGCCGATACCGCTCCGGCTTCGGCATTGTCCGCAGGGGGGCAAGCGGGCTGGGCAGCATAGCGCGCCTTGCCGTGCCGCTTGGCCTCGTACAGCGCCATGTCCGCGTGCATAAACAGCTCGCTGACGGTCATGACCTGGCGCCCCTCATGCAGCGCCGAACCGACGCTGGCGGTGGCAGACAACGAATGCCCGTCGATCACCAGCGGCGTGCGCGCGGTCTGCACGATGGCGTTGGCGACCGATTCCATCGCACTGCGGTCGGATACCCCGTCGAGGATCACCGCGAACTCGTCGCCGCCGATGCGCGCGACCGCGTCGCCCTTGCGCACGCAGGCACGCAAGCGCTGCGCAAAGGCAACCAGCAAGCGGTCGCCGACCGGATGGCCATAGCTGTCGTTGACCGCCTTGAAGTCGTCCAGGTCAACCAGCAGCAGGGCCAGGGCGCGGCCGCCGGCACTCGTGCGCGCCATGCATTCCGCCAGGCGCCGGTCGAAACCCTTGCGGTTGAGCAGGCCGGTGAGATGGTCGGAGACGGTTTGTGCCTCCAGGTTGCGCAGCTTCTGGCGCTCGTGCGTCACATTGCGCGCGAACATGTGCAGCCCGACCACCGTGTCCTGGGCATCGTTCCAGGCCGGCTGGTAGGTGACTTCCACGCACTCGTTGCCATCCGGGCTTTCGCGCGTGAACGTCACCGCGCGGCCGGCGAAGGCCTGTTCGAGGTAAGGCTGGCACGCCATGTATTCCTGGGTGCCCCACAGCTCGCGCAAGGACAGCCCGACGATCTGTTGCGCCGGCACCCCGTAGTGCTGCGCGTACGCCTGGTTGACGAAGGCGTAGCGTTGTTGCCGGTCGATGAACGAGACGAAGTCCGGCACGTGGTTGGCGATGGCCTCGATGCGCTTTTCGCTCTCGGCGGCGCGGTCCTTGGCGGCCTGCAGTGCCGCCTCGCGCTCGGACAGCTGCGCCACCACCTCGGCAAAACTGGCGGCAAGCTCGCCGATTTCGTCGGCCCGGCCGGTGGGCAGGTCCGCCAGTGCCGACGGGTTGGCGGCAATCTGGCGCACGGCGCGGCGCAGCCGCTGCAGCGGCGCCAGCAGACGGCGCATCACCAGCCACATCAGCGCGGCGGCGAACAGCAGCGATACCCCGGCAACGACCATCGTGCGCTGACGCACATCGATCAACGCGGCGTAGGCCTCGGCCGCCGGCAGCACGGCCACCACTTCCCAGCCGTTGGACTGCAGCAGGTAGCGCGCCACGATGGGCTGCGTCGGCCTGACCACTTCCAGCATCGAGGCGGGACGTTCGGCACCGCAGGCCTCGTCGACCGCGCGCGCCGGCGTCAGCACGCGCGTAGGATCGGGATGCATGGCGTAGCGCGGACTGGCGCCGGCCGAAACCAGGCAGAAGCTGCCGGTGACACCGACCCGGCTGTGCGCCAGCTCGCGCAGGAAATTGCTGACGGACAGGTTCAGCACGCCGCCGACCACGCCACGCAATTCGCCGTTGGGCCCATGCAGCGGCACGGCCAGCACCATGCCTGGTGCGTTGGTCAGCTTGCCCTGTATCAGGTCTGAGACCGCGAGCGACTGGCCGCGCAGGACATCACGGAAGTAGCCGCGATCGTCCACCCGCAGGCGCACGCCGTCCGGCACGGCGGTGCTGAACACCAGCTGGCCGTCGGGAGCGGCAAGGAAGATGGCGTTGAACTGGTCCGGCATGTCGACCATGCCTTCGGCGGCACGTCGCAGTTCCGCCGGCCTGGCTGCAAGCATCGGCGACAGCTGCCGGGCCACACGGCGCAACACCGCGGCCCGGCTTTGCACCTTCTCGTCCAGTTGCTCCGCCACCAGTTCAACCAGCGTGTCCTGTTGCTGTTGCCGCAGGTGCTTGAGGCCATCGTAGGCGTAGTACTGGGCGTACAGGGCGCGCAGCACGATGATCAGCGTCACCACACCCGCCGTGGCGAACGCCATCCGGTACTTCAAAGAGTGCTGCATGATTGACGTCTTTCTTTTGCGCACTGACCCGTGTGCCGGTCCCTGGGCTTTGTCTTGCCTACCTCGCCCATTGCCGAGCCATCCGTTCAAGATTAGCAGATGTCAAGGGTGAATTCGAAACTGTTTGCAACAAGAGCCAGGGCTGTGTAGCAGGGGACGTGGAAGGCGGGGGAGGTGCAGATTGCGCCCCTGGGAGATGTGAGGCGCGGAGTGCGGAAAAGAAAAAAGCCAGCGCGAAGCTGGCTTTTCCTGAATGCTGGTGGGTGGTACAGGGATTGAACCTGTGACCCCTGCCGTGTGAAGGCAGTGCTCTACCGCTGAGCTAACCACCCCTTTCTGCATCGTCGTTGCCGGCGTGCAGCAGAGAGATGAGATTATGCAGAGCCCCCTGTATCTTGTAAAGCCCTTTTCCAAACTTTTTGTTCAGGCGGCCATCGTGCCGGGTTCCTGAGCCGTGGCGTCCTGCCATACCGTCTTGCCGCCGCTGGCCTTGTCCAGGCCTTTGAGCACGTCGAAATGCGCTTCCAGTTCTGCCTCGGTGGCGCGCAGCACGGGCAGTACCAGGCGAGACAGGTCGGCCGTGGCGGTGGCGCCGCCTGCGCCTGCTCCGCTGTCCATTGTGTCGATCACCAGCGAATCCTGGCCGCGGGTCATCGCCAGGTAGACCTCGGCCAGCAATTCAGCATCGAGCAATGCGCCGTGCAGCGTGCGATGCGCGTTGCTGATCCCCAGCCGATCGCAAAGGGCATCAAGGGAGTTGCGCTTGCCGGGGAACATCTGCCGCGCTTCGCGCAAAGTATCGATCACGTTACCGACATGCTCGCGGAACGGCGGCATGCCCAGCAACTGGAATTCCATGTCAAGGAAGCCAAGGTCGAACTGCGCGTTGTGGATGATCAGTTCGGCATCTGCGACGAATTCGCGGATCTCGTGCACGACCTCTGCAAAGCGCGGCTTGTCAGCCAGGAACTCCACCGTGATGCCGTGGACGGCGATCGCGCCTTCGTCGATGTCGCGCTCCGGGTTGACGTAGAAGTGCAGGTGGCGCCCCGTCAGGCGGCGGTTGAGCAGCTCGACGCAGCCGATTTCGATCAGGCGGTCGCCGGTGGCGGCATTCAGGCCGGTGGTTTCGGTATCGAGAACGATTTGTCGCATGGCGGGCATTCTAGCGGAGCGGCATTGCCCCGCGGTTCTTGTTGTGGCGTTGTTGCGGCGCTTCCGGCGTTTCAGCGGCCGATCGATTCGACGCCGCGGTTGGCCAGCGCATCGGCGCGTTCGTTGCCGGGGTGGCCATTGTGGCCGCGCACCCAGTGCCAGGAGATCTGGTGTCCCTGGGTCAGCGCATCGAGTTCCTGCCACAGGTCGGCGTTCTTCACTGGCTTCTTGTCAGCGGTCTTCCAGCCGCGGGCTTTCCAGCCGGGCAGCCATTCGCTGATGCCTTTCTGGACATATTGCGAGTCGGTGTAGACGCGCACGGTGCAGGGCCGCTTGAGCGCGCGCAGCGCTTCGATCACCGCGGTCATCTCCATGCGGTTGTTGGTGGTGTTGGGCTCGCCGCCGAACAGTTCCTTTTCATTCGTGCCGGCGATGAGCACCGCACCCCAGCCGCCGCGGCCGGGGTTGCCCTTGCAGGCGCCGTCGGAGTAGATCGTGACTTCTTGCATGGAATTCCGTTGGGGGCCGGCCGCGTAGCGCGGCCGGCGCATGGGTTGTTCCGCCGTGGTTCCGGCTCAGTGATCATCGCCGGGCGTCTTGCCGTGGGTGCCGGTTGGCGTAGCTACGGGCGATGCCACCGGTGCCAGCGCCGGCTTGGCTTTCCACGCCGGGCCGACCAGCCGTATGTTGCGCACGCGCTTGATCGCCGAGATCATATAGACCGCGCCGAAGATCGGCCACCAGCGGTCGCCGGCTTTTTCCATGAAGGCGGTGCGCTGCAGCCAGCGCTCGGTGCGATAGGGCGGGCAGTAGCAGCCGAAACGGCCGCGGATGATATCGAAGCCGAGCAGCTTGAGCCAGTCCTTGATGCGCACGAAGCCGATCTGCTGTGCATCGGTCGGCAGGAACGGCGTGGCGCCGAGCCGGTTCATGCCCTGGCGCGCGCCCCACAGGCTCATCGGGTTGAAGCAGGTGACCACCACGCGCCCTTCGGGCATCAGCACGCGCGAGACTTCGCGCAGCACTTCGTGCGGGTCTTCGGCAAACTCCAGGATATGGGGCAGGGTTACCAGGTCGACGCTCTGCGTGTCGAACGGCAGCTCGTCGAAGCGGCACAGCAGCTGTCGCGCGTCCGGATGTGCCGCGCGCGGCCCGTGCGGCCCGCTGGCCGGGTCAAGCGCCAGCGCCGAGAACGGCATCCGGTTCTCGCGCAGGGTATCGACGTATGGCATGCCCAGCTGTACGGCGTGGTAGCCGAAGATGTCCGCCACGGTGCGGTCGTATTGCTGCGCTTCCCAGCGCAGCATGTACTTGCCGGGCGGCGAGGCGAGCCAGTCTTCCCAGCTTACAATCGGGCCATTGGGACCATTCGGGCCATTCAGGCCGCGCTGGCCGTACTCGCCGCGCTGGCGATTGGGACGATTGGACATAGGAGCATGCGCATGTTGAAGGTTGAGCCGATCCCGGCGTTCCAGGATAACTATATCTGGGCCATTCACGACGGGCATCACGCCGCCGTGGTCGATCCCGGCGAGTCGGCGCCGGTGGAGCAATTTCTGGCGCAGCGGGGGCTGGCTCTGGGCGCTATTGTAATCACCCATCACCACGGCGATCACCAGGGCGGCGTTGCCGACCTGCTGGCGGCACACCCGCGCACACCCTCGGGCGCGCCGATGCCGGTGCTCGGGCCCGCCAGTGAACGTATCGGCGGGCGCACGCGGGCGCTGCGCGAAGGCGACGAGGTGACGCTGGCCGAGCCCGCGGTGACGTTGCGGGTGCTGGACGTGCCCGGGCATACCGCCGGCCATATCGCTTACGTGGGGGACCTGGCCGAAGCGGGGCGCGCCGTGTTCTGCGGCGACACCCTGTTCGCCAGCGGCTGCGGGCGCCTCTTTGAGGGATCGCCGGCGCAGATGCTGGCGTCGCTGGACAAGCTGGCGGGCCTGCCCGGCGACACGCGCGTCTATTGCGCCCACGAATACACGCGCAGCAACGTGCGCTTTGCTCGGGCGGTCGAGCCGGACAATGCCGCGCTGGCGGCGTGGGAGCGGCGTGTCGATGCACTGCGTGCCGCGGACACGCCGACGTTGCCGACCACCATCGCCCACGAGCGCGAGGTCAACCCGTTCCTGCGCTCGCGCGAAGCGTCGGTGCGCGCCGCGGTGTCGGCGCACGGCGGTGCCACCGATAGCGACGCCAAAGCGTTTGGCGCGCTGCGCGGGTGGAAGGACAATTTCCGCTAAATTGAAGGCAGGCCCGGCCGAAAACCGTTACGAGTCAAGGCTTTCGGGCTGCTACCTATAAAAATCTGATTGACGCGATAGGCTGTTTTTTTTAGCATCACGCAACCTTTTAGCGTCACGATTTGAGAACTTAATGAAAATTGGTCGATTACTGGCGGTAGTTGCGTGTGCGGCGCTGCTTGCAGCCTGCGCCAGCACCCCCACGCCGCCTGACGCCGATGCCAACGGCGCGACCGCCCAGACCGCCAGGCGCCAGGATCCTCTCAATACGCTCAGCGACAAATCTGCGCTGGGTCCCACCTCAACCATCAATGTCGACCAGGGCGGCCTGGACTGGCTGCGCGGCCCGTCCAACGATATCTGGGACCGGATCCGGCGCGGCTTTGCCATGCAGGACCTGGAAGGCACGCTGGTCGATGACCGGACCCAGTGGTATGCGCAGCGCCCGGAATACATGGAGCGCATGGTCGGGCGGTCGAGCCGCTACCTGTACCACATCGTCGAGGAGCTGGAGCGCCGCAAGATGCCGACCGAGCTGGCGCTGCTGCCGTTCGTCGAGAGCGCGTTCAACCCGCAGGCCCAGTCCAGCGCCAAGGCCGCCGGCATGTGGCAGTTCATCCCCAGCACGGGCAAGTCATACAACCTGAAGCAGAACATGTTCCGCGACGAGCGCCGCGATGTGCTGGCCTCGACCGATGCCGCGCTCGACTACCTGCAGCGGCTCTATGACATGTTCGGCGACTGGCACCTGGCGCTGGCCGCCTACAACTGGGGCGAGGGCGCGGTGTCGCGTGCGATCGCGCGCAACCAGGCGCGCGGGCTGCCGACCGACTACGCCAGCCTGACCATGCCCAACGAGACGCGCTACTACGTGCCGAAGCTGCAGGCGGTCAAGAACATCATCGCCAACCCGGCGGTATATGGCGTCAGGCTGCCGGAGATCCCGGACCACCCGTACTTCGTCACGGTGACCACGTCGCGCGATATCGACGTGAATCTCGCCGCCAAGCTGGCGGACATGACGCTGGAAGAGTTCAAGGCGCTGAACCCGTCGTTCAACCGGCCGGTGATCCTGGGGGCATCCAACCCGCAGATCCTGCTGCCGTTCGACAATGCCGAGCGCTTCCAGTACAACCTGAACACCTATCGCGGCGGACTGTCGAGCTGGACCGCGGTCACCGTGGACGGGCGCGAACGCGTCGAGTCGCTGGCGGCGCGGCTCAATGTCGATGCCGACACGCTGCGCGAAATCAACAGCATTCCCAAGGGCATGCGCCTGAAGGCCGGTTCGACCGTGATGATCCCGCGCTCAGGCCGCCACGACCGGGACATCAGCGCGAGCCTGGCCGATACCGCCATGCTGGCGATGGAGCCTGACCTCCCCGATGCGCGCCGCGTGGTGGTGCGCGCGAGCCGGCGCGATACGGTGGCATCGGTGGCGCGGCGCTACGGCGTGTCGCAGGGCCAGGTGCAGTCGTGGAACAAGCTGTCCGGCACCAAGCTGGTGGCAGGGCAGAGCCTGGTGCTGATGGTGCCGGTGCGCGGCGCCGGCGCGGTCCGCGCGGCGCGTGCCGAACGGGCCGACCGGGCCGAACGCGAAGAGCGCGCCGAACGTGGCAGCAAGGGCGGGATCGTGCGCGTATCGACGCAGGGGGCCAAGGCCAAGGCCAAGGCCGAGCCGCGCAAGCGCATCGCGGTAGAAGCCTCTTCGCGCCGCGGTGCAAAGGCGGGCCCGGTGGTGAAGGCATCGGCCAAATCCAGCGTCAAGGCCAGCAGCAAGGCCAGCAGCAAGGGCAGCAAGGCGCGCTGAGCGCAGCGTTTGAGAGCAAAAAAGGCGTGCCGGCGGCACGCCTTTTTTGCATCTGCCGTGGGCACCTGCCGCCGGCGGCACCCCTCCGAATCCCGTTTCCCCCGCACCCGCGCCGGTGGCAAACTACCGTCATCATCACAACGACCGCAGACGCGGAGGAGACTGCCATGACGGCAAGCCATGCCGTGCATGCCCGTTCGCTGGCCGACCCGCAAGGGTTCTGGGCCGAACAGGCGGCGCGCATCGATTGGGAAACCCCGTTCGACCAGGTGCTCGACAACAGCCGTGCGCCGTTCACCCGCTGGTTCGTGGGCGGACGCACCAACCTGTGCCACAACGCGGTCGACCGCCACCTGGCGGCGCGCGCCGGTCAGCCGGCGCTGCACTGGGTCTCGACCGAAGTCGACCAGTCCCGCACCTACACCTATGCCGAGCTGCACGACGAGGTCAACCGCATGGCGGCGATCCTGCAGGGGCTGGGGGTGCAGAAGGGCGACCGCGTGCTGATCTATATGCCGATGATCCCGCAGGCTGCGTTTGCGATGCTGGCCTGCGCGCGCATCGGCGCGATCCATTCGGTGGTGTTCGGCGGCTTTGCCTCGGTGAGCCTGGCGGCACGGATCGACGACGCCCGCCCGCGCGTGGTGATCAGCGCCGACGCGGGCTCGCGCGCCGGCAAGGTGGTGCCGTACAAGCCGCTGCTGGACGAGGCCATCCGGCTGTCGTCGCACCAGCCGGAGAAGGTGCTGCTGGTCGACCGCCAACTGGCCGGCATGCCGCGCACCGAAGGCCGCGACGAAGACTACGCCACCTGGCGCGATCGCGTGGCCGGCGCGCAGGTGCCGTGCGCATGGCTGGAGTCCAGCGAGCCGTCGTATGTGCTCTACACCTCCGGCACCACCGGCAAGCCCAAGGGCGTGCAGCGCGATACCGGCGGCTACGCGGTGGCGCTGGCCACGTCGATGGAATACATCTTCTGCGGCAAGCCGGGCGACACCATGTTCACGGCCTCTGACATCGGCTGGGTGGTCGGCCATAGCTATATCGTCTATGGCCCGCTGCTGGCCGGCATGGCGACGCTGATGTATGAGGGCACGCCGATCCGCCCGGACGGCGGCATCCTGTGGCGGCTGGTCGAGCAATACCAGGTCAACCTGATGTTCAGCGCGCCCACCGCGATCCGCGTGCTGAAGAAGCAGGATCCGGCCTGGTTGACTCGCTACGACCTGTCCAGCCTGCGCCTGCTGTTCCTGGCCGGTGAGCCGCTGGACGAACCCACCGCGCGCTGGATCCAGGATGGCCTGGGCAAGCCGGTGGTCGACAACTACTGGCAGACCGAGTCGGGCTGGCCGATTCTCGCGATCCAGCGCGGTATCGAGCCGCTGCCGCCCAAGCTCGGCTCGCCGGGCGTGCCGGCTTACGGCTATGACCTGAAGATCGTCGACGAGAACACCGGCGAGGAATGCCCGCCTAACCAGAAAGGCGTGGTCGCGATCGACGGGCCGCTGCCGCCGGGCTGCATGAGCACGGTGTGGCGCGATGATGACCGCTTCGTGCGCACCTACTGGCAGGCGGTGCCGAACCGGCTGTGCTATTCCACCTTTGACTGGGGTGTTCGCGATGAAGACGGCTATGTCTTTATCCTCGGCCGCACGGACGATGTGATCAACGTCGCCGGCCACCGGCTGGGCACGCGCGAGATCGAGGAAAGCCTGTCGTCCAATCCGGCCGTGGCCGAAGTGGCGGTGGTCGGCGTGCAGGACGCGCTCAAGGGTCAGGTGGCGATGGGCTTCTGCATCGCGCGCGACCCGGCGCGCACCGCCACGCAGGCGGACCGGCTGGCGCTGGAGGGCGAGTTGATGAAGACCGTCGAACAGCAGCTCGGCGCGGTGGCGCGGCCGGCGCGCGTATTCTTTGTCAATGCGCTGCCGAAGACGCGTTCGGGCAAGTTGCTGCGGCGCGCGATGCAGGCGGTGGCGGAAGGGCGGGATCCCGGCGACCTGACCACGATCGAGGATCCGGCGGCGCTGGAGCAGGTTCAGGCCGCGCTGAAGGGCTGACGCGGGCACGTCATGCGGTGCGAGGTGTCGAACCGGACACTTCGCACCGCGGGCTTGCCATGGCTTGTGATGCAGTCTAATATTTGAAGCATAAAATATTTAGATCTGATCTAGATCGTGATGCCGCCGGACAGCATTGTCGGGCGCGGCCCCAGCAGGAGGCAACAGATGCGAGTGCTTTGTATTGGTGGCGGGCCGGCCGGGCTGTACTTCGGCCTGCTGATGAAGCTGCAGGACCCGGCCAACGAGGTCGTCGTGGTCGAGCGCAACCGGCCTTACGACACCTTTGGCTGGGGCGTGGTGTTCTCCGACGCCACCATGGACAACCTCAAGCAGGCCGATCCGGACAGCGCCGCCGAGATCAACGCCGCCTTCAACCACTGGGACGATATCGACATCCATATCGGCGGGCGCACCATCCGTTCGGGCGGCCACGGCTTTATCGGCATCGGCCGCAAGCGCCTGCTCAATATCCTGCAGGCGCGCTGCGAAGCGCTCGGCGTCAGGCTGGTGTTCGAGACCGATGTCACCGACGACCAGGCGCTGGCGATGCAATACCAGGCCGACCTGGTGATCGCCTCGGATGGCCTGAACAGCCGCATCCGCACCCGCTACGCCGACACCTTCCGGCCCGACATCGATACGCGCCAGTGCCGCTTTGTCTGGCTGGGCACGCACAAGCTGTTCGATGCCTTCACTTTCGCCTTCGAGAAGACCGAGCACGGCTGGTTCCAGGCGCATGCCTACCGCTTCGACGACAACACCTCGACCTTTATCGTCGAAACGCCCGAATCGGTCTGGCAAGCCGCCGGCATTGACGAGATGAGCCAGGAAGCGGGCGTGGCGTATTGCGAAAAGCTGTTCGCGCGCTACCTCGACGGCAACAAGCTGATTACCAATGCGTCGCACCTGCGCGGCTCGGCGATCTGGATCCGCTTCCCGCGCGTGATCTGCCGCCAGTGGGTGCATTGGAATACCTTGCCCGACGGCCGCCGCGTGCCCGTGGTGCTGATGGGCGATGCCGCGCACACGGCGCATTTCTCGATCGGCTCCGGTACCAAGCTGGCGCTGGAAGATGCGATCGACCTGGCCGAAGAGATCCGTGGCAGCGGCCACGATGGGCTGCCCGACGCGCTGGCGCGCTACGAAGCCACTCGCGGCGTGGAAGTGCTGAAGATCCAGAACGCGGCGCGCAACTCCACCGAGTGGTTCGAGAACGTCGAGCGCTACGCCGGCAGCCTGCCGCCGGAGCAGTTCGCCTATTCGCTGCTGACGCGCTCGCAGCGCATCTCGCACGAGAACCTGCGGGTGCGCGACGCCGATTATGTGGCTCAGTTCGAGCACTGGCTGGCGCAACAGGCCGGCGTGCCGCAACCAAGCCTGAAGTTGCATGAACACGAGCCGTTGCCGCCGATGTTCACGCCGTTCCGGCTGCGCGGCGTCACGCTGAAGAACCGCGTGGTGGTGTCGCCGATGGCGATGTACTCCTGCACCGACGGCATGCCGGCCGACTTCCACCTGGTGCACCTCGGTTCGCGCGCACTGGGCGGGGCCGGCATGGTGGTGGCGGAAATGACCTGCGTGTCGCCCGATGCGCGCATCACGCCGGGCTGCCCGGGCTTGTGGAACGATGCACAGCGCGACGCATGGAAGCGCATCGTCGATTTCGTGCATGCCAACAGCGATGCCCGCATCGCCATGCAGATCGGCCACTCTGGCCGCAAGGGATCGACGCAACTCGGCTGGGAGGCGATGGACCATCCGCTGCCGCAGGGCAACTGGCCGGTGATGTCGGCCTCGCCGTTGCCGTACCTGCCTGGCGAATCGCAGACCCCGCGCGAGATGACGCGCGCAGACATGGACCGCGTGCGCGACGATTTCGTTGCCAGTGCCCGGCGCGCGGCCGAAGCGGGTTTCGACTGGCTCGAACTGCACTGCGCCCACGGCTATCTGCTGTCGAGCTTTATCTCGCCGCTGACCAATACGCGTGAAGACGAGTTCGGCGGCTCGCTGGCGGCGCGGCTGCGCTATCCGCTGGAAGTGTTCGAGGCCGTCCGCGCGGCATGGCCGCAGGACAAGCCGATGTCGGTGCGCATCTCGGCGCACGACTGGGTCGAAGGCGGCATCACGCCCGACGACGCCGTCGAAATCGCCCGCGCCTTCAAGGCGGCCGGCGCCGACATGATCGATTGCTCGTCGGGGCAGGTCAGCCCGGACCAGGCGCCGGTGTATGGGCGCATGTACCAGACCCCGTTTGCCGATCGCATCCGCAACGAGGCCGGCATTGCCACCATCGCGGTAGGTGCGATCTTCGAGGCCGACCACGTCGATTCGATCATCGCCGCCGGCCGCGCCGACCTGTGCGCGATCGCGCGGCCGCACCTGGCCAACCCGGCGTGGACGCTGCAGGAAGCCGCGCGCATCGGCTACCGCGATATCGCCTGGCCCAAGCAATACCAGGCGGGCAAGCGGCAACTGGAAACCAATCTCGAACGCGCCGCGGCGCAGGAGAAACAGGCATGACGGGCAGCATGGCAACACTGGCCGGACGCCACGTGCTGATCACCGGCGGCGGGCGCGGCATCGGCGCGGCGATCGCGCGGCGGCTGCTGGCCGACGGCGCCAGCGTCACGCTGCTGGGGCGTGATGCCGGCACGCTGCAAGCGACGGTGCAGGCGCTGCGCGGGCAGGCACCGGCGGACGCCATCGTTTCGTTCGTCACGGCCGATATCGCCGATGTGGACAGCGTAGCGCGCGGCTTTGCCGCGGCCACGGAGCAAGCCGGTCCGGTATCGATACTGGTCAACAACGCCGGGCAGGCGCATAGCGCCCCCTTCATGAAGACCGATGCCGCGCTGTGGCGCCGCATGCTCGACGTCAACCTGACCGGCACCTTCCTGTGCACGCAGGCAGCGTTGCCTGCGATGCTCGAAGCCGGCTGGGGCCGCATCGTCAACGTGGCCAGCACCGCCGGACTGATCGGCTACGGCTACGTCAGCGCCTATTGCGCGGCCAAGCATGGCGTGATCGGTCTGACGCGCGCGCTGGCGCTGGAGACCGCGGCCAAGGGCGTGACCGTCAACGCGGTTTGCCCGGGCTACACCGAGACCGATATCGTGCGCGACGCCGTCGCCAACATCGTCGGCAAGACCGGCCGCACCGAAGACCAGGCGCGCGCGGAACTGGCCGCGCGCAATCCGCAGCGCCGCCTGGTGCAGCCCGAGGAAGTGGCCGACGCCGTGGCATGGCTGTGCCAGCCGTCCGCCGGCGCGATCACCGGGCAGGCGATCCCGGTGGCCGGCGGCGAAGTGATGGCTGGCTGACAAGACAAAGACCTCAAAGACCTGAGAGAGAACCATGACTGAAATCGCACTCGACATGCGCCACCACAAGCGCAGCTTTGCCGGCTACGAGCCGCGGCACTTCCTGTGGTCGGTGTCCGACGACGGCAAGGTCGGCACCATCACGCTGAACCGGCCGGAGCGCAAGAACCCGCTGACCTTCGACTCCTATGCCGAGCTGCGCGACCTGTTCCGCGCGCTGTGCTACGCCAGCGACATCAAGGCGGTGGTGGTCACCGGCGCCGGCGGCAACTTCTGCTCGGGCGGCGACGTGCACGAGATCATCGGGCCGCTGACGCAGATGACCATGCCCGAACTGCTCGACTTCACGCGCATGACCGGCGACCTGGTCAAGGCGATGCGCGCGTGCCCGCAGCCGGTGATCAGCGCGGTCGACGGCATCTGCGCCGGCGCGGGCGCGATGATGGCGCTGGCCTCCGACATGCGGCTGGGCACGGCGCAGGCCAAGACCGCGTTCCTGTTCGTGCGCGTGGGCCTGGCCGGTGCCGACATGGGCGCGTGCTCGCTGCTGCCGCGCGTGATCGGGCAAGGGCGTGCCAGCGAGCTGCTCTATACCGGCCGCGCCATGAGCGCCGAAGAAGGGCTGCAATGGGGCTTCTTCAATGCGCTGCATCCGTCCGAGGCCGTGCTGGCACAGGCGCAGGCACTGGCCACGCAACTCGCCGCCGGGCCGACCTTCGCCCACGGCGTGACCAAGAAGCTGCTGCACCAGGAATGGAACATGGGGCTGGACGAGGCCATCGAAGCCGAAGCCGAGGCCCAGGCCATCTGCATGCAGACGCGCGATTTCCGCCGCGCCTACGAGGCCTTCGTGGCCAGATCGAAGCCGGTGTTCGAAGGCGACTGAGCCAGGGAGCCGCGATGTCAGACAAGACCTATCTCGACCTGCCGCTGTTCGACGACGCGCACCGCACCCTGGAGCGCGAGCTCGATGCCTGGTGCGCGCAACACCTGCATGTCGACCACAGCGATACCGACGCCGCCTGCCGCGCTCTGGTGCGCCAGCTCGGCGAAGCGGGCTGGCTGCGCTATTGCGTGCCGGCGGCGCACGGTGGCGCGCTGCCGGCGCTAGATTCACGCTCGCTGTGCCTGCTGCGCGAGACGCTGGCGCGTCACGACGGCCTGGCCGACTTTGCCTTCGCGATGCAGGGGCTGGGCTCGGGTGCGATCTCGATTGCCGGCAGCGAAGCGCTGCGCGCGCAATACCTGCCACGCGTGGCGCGCGGCGAGGCCATCGCCGCGTTTGCGCTGTCCGAGCCCGAGGCCGGTTCCGATGTCGCGGCGATGCAATGCAGCGCGCGGCTGTCGGAAGACGGCAAGCACTATGTGATCGACGGCGCCAAGACCTGGATTTCCAACGGCGGCATCGCGGACTTCTATTGCGTGTTCGTGCGCACCGGCGAGGCGCCGGGCGCGCGCGGCATCTCGGCCTTCGTGGTCGATGCCGACACGCCGGGCCTGACCATCGCCGAGCGTATCGACGTGATCGCGCCGCACCCGCTCGCCACGCTGCGCTTCGATAACTGCCGCGTGCCGGTGGGCAACCGGCTGGGCGAGGCGGGGCAGGGCTTCAAGGTGGCGATGATGACCCTCGACATCTTCCGCGCCTCGGTCGCGGCGGCGGCCCTGGGCTTTGGCCGTGCCGCGCTGGATGATGCGCTGGCGCGCGCGTGCGCGCGGCCGATGTTCGGCGGCGTGCTGGCCGACCTGCAATTGACGCAGGCCGCCATCGGCGACATGGCCACGGCCATCGACGCGGCTGCGCTGCTGACCTATCGTGCGGCCTGGCTGCGGGACGCAAAGGGACCGCAGGGAGCGCGAACCACCCGCGAAGCGGCGATGGCGAAGATGGTCGCGACCGAGAACGCGCAGCAGGTGATCGACCGCGCGGTGCAGATGTTCGGCGGCCTCGGCGTCAAGGTCGGCACGCGGGTGGAAAGCCTGTATCGCGAGATCCGCTCGCTGCGCATCTACGAAGGCGCCACCGAAGTGCAGAAGCTGATCATCGCCCGCGAGACGCTGGCCGGCCGGAAAGGCTGAGCCATCCGACCCGGAACTGCCGTACCGACAGAGCAGACAGGAGACAAGCCATGGCGACCACCGCCCACCTCGATACCTTCGCCCGCGACCGGCTGCCGCCACCCGAGCAGTGGCCGGCGTTCCGCTTCAACGCCGACACCGACTACCCGGCGCGGATGAACTGCGCGGTAGAGCTGGTCGACCGCCACGTGCGCGAAGGGCGCGGCGAGCGCGTCGCTGTCCGCCATCGCCCCACGGTCAAAGCGGGTCAGGCGGGCCAGATCGAGACGGTCACCTACGCGCAGCTGGCTGCGCTGGTCAACCGCATCGCCCATGTGCTGGTCGAGGACATGGCGCTGGTGCCTGGCAACCGCGTGCTGCTGCGCGGCCCCAACAACCTGATGATGGCGGCAAGCTGGCTCGCCACCATCAAGGCCGGCCTGATTGCCGTGCCGACCATGCCGCTGCTGCGCGCCAGGGAACTGAAGCAGATCGTCGACAAGGCGCAGGTCACCGCGGCGCTGTGCGATGCGCGGCTGCGCGAGGACCTCGACGCCAACCAGCGGGCCGGCGGGGAATTCCATTGTCCGACCCTGGCCCGCGCGCTGTATTTCAACGGCACCGGCGAGGGTTCGCTGGAAGCCGCGATGGCGAACAAGCCCGACAGCTTCGACGCCTGCGACACCGCGAGCGACGATATCTGCCTGATCGCCTTCACCAGCGGAACCACCGGACAGCCCAAGGGGACGGTGCATTTTCACCGCGACGTGCTGGCCATGTGCGACCTGTTCCCGCGTCATGTGCTGCGCTCGGGGCCGGACGATATCTTCTGCGGCACGCCGCCGATCGCCTTCACCTTCGGACTGGGCGGCATGCTGTGCTTTCCGTTGCGTGTCGGCGCCAGCACGGTGCTGGCGGAGAAGCTGACGCCGGAGACGCTGCTGGAACTCATCCACGACTTCCGCGCCACCATTGTCTTCACCGCGCCCACGTTCTACCGGCAGATGGCGACGCTGGCGCCGCGCTTCGATATCTCCAGCCTGAAACAGAGCGTGTCGGCCGGCGAGGCGCTGCCCGACGCCACACGCCAGAGCTGGAAGGCCGCCACCGGCATCGAGATGACCGACGGCATCGGCGGCACCGAGATGATGCATATCTTTATCTCCAGCGCCGGCGCCGAGGTCAGGCCGGGTGCGATCGGGAAGGTGGTGCCCGGCTACGTGGCGCAGATCGTCGATGACGAGATGCGGCCGCTGCCGCCGGGGCAGGTGGGCAAGCTGGCGGTGCAGGGCCCGACCGGCTGCCGCTACCTGGACGATCCGCGCCAGGCCAACTATGTGAAGGCGGGCTGGAACCTGCCAGGCGATACCTTCACGGTCGACGCCGACGGCTATTACTTCTACCAGGCGCGCTCCGATGACATGATCATCTCGGCCGGCTACAACATTGCGGGCCCCGAGGTGGAGAGCACGCTGATGCAGCATGACGCGGTGGCCGAGTGCGGCGTGGTCGGCGCGCCCGACGACGGGCGTGGGCAGGTGGTCATGGCCTACGTGGTGCTGCGCGAAGGCGTGCCCCCGGACGACGCCACGCGCACCGCGCTGCAGGATTACGTGAAGCGCCAGATCGCGCCGTACAAATATCCCCGCCGCATCGAGTTCGTGCCTGCTCTGCCGCGCACCGAGACCGGCAAGCTGCAGCGATTCCGGCTGCGCCAGATGGCCGAGCAGGGCAATGGCGCTGACAACGGTGGGAGCAAATCATGAGCCCGGTCTTCCGCAGCACCGTCCTGGTGCGCTTCAAGCACTGCGACGCGGCGGGGATCGTGTTCTACCCGCGCTACTTCGAGATGCTCAACGACTTCATCGAAGACTGGTTCGGCGAAGCGCTGGGGTGGCCCTTCGACGTCATGCACGGCGAGGGCCGGGCCGGTGTGCCGACCGCCGAGATGGAATGCCGCTTCCTGGCGCCGAGCCGGCTGGGCGAGGTGCTGACGCGCGAGCTGCGCGTGCTCAAGCTCGGCCAGTCCAGCTTCACGCTGGCGATCCGCTTCGCCGGGCCGCACGACGATACCCGCATGGAAGTGACGCAGCGGCTGGTCTGCGTCGACACCGGCTCGATCGCGCCGCAGCCATTGCCGGAAGCCGTGCGCGAGGCCATGGCGGCCTACCTGGTGGCGACGGCCTGACCGGCGGCTACTGAATGCCCAATTGAATTCCCAATCGAATTCCCAATCCCTGATCAGAAAGTAACAGGACATCAACCATGAAAATCCTGCAGCCGCCCGACTGGGCGCTCCCGCGTGGCTACGCCAACGGCATGATGGCCGAGATCCAGGCCGGCAGCCGCCTGCTCATTGTCAGCGGCCAGATCGGCTGGAACGGCAAGTGCGAGTTCGAGACCGACGATTTCGGCCTGCAGGTGGCGCAGGCGCTGCGCAATGTGGTCGACGTACTGGCCGCCGGCGGGGCAAAGCCGGAACATATCGCGCGCATGACCTGGTATGTGAAGGACAAGGCGGAATATGTCGGTGCCTATGGGGCAATCGGCCTGCACTACCGCGCCATCATTGGCCGGCACTTCCCGGCGATGACGGCGGTGGAAGTGGCCGATCTTGTCGAGCCGCGCGCCAAGGTAGAAATCGAGGTGACGGCGGTCGTCCCGCCGGATGCATAACGGTATCTGCACACCGCCAGACCAGGGCGAGGGCACCGGCGGGCCGGGTGCCCGCGGCGGCGCCCGTGTGATGCAAGTCCTTGAAAACTTGAGAAATTGGGTGGCGCGAGATATAATTCGAAAGTTTCGCTTTCAGAACCCTTCACCCTAGCGCCAACCGCTTTCCACCTTCCGCCGCCCCCATCCGCGCCGCCTTTGCCGTTCACACTTGATGTGATGCAAAGGGCATGTTGCGACCGGGTCCGACCGCATCGGCGCAATGCCGCTGCCGCCGTCACGGATCCAGCCTGGGAGGCACGAGGCGTCGATTGGTCGGTCCCGGGGTGAGTCCAGCAGGAGCCTACCCGTGTTACCGTCTTTTCCGTCCGCCATTCTCGCGCTAGCAGACGGCACGGTCTTTCGTGGCTATTCCATTGGCGCTTCCGGCCATACCATCGGTGAAGTGGTGTTCAACACCGCCATCACCGGTTACCAGGAAATCCTCACCGACCCGAGCTATTCGCGGCAGATCGTCACGCTGACGTATCCGCATATCGGCAACTACGGTGTCAATCCTGAGGATGTCGAAGCCACGAAAGTCCATGCCGCCGGCCTGATCATCAAGGATCTGCCGATCCTGGCCTCCAATTTCCGCAAGGAACACACCCTTGCGCACTACCTGAAGCAGGAAAAGGTGGTGGCGATCGCCGGCATCGATACCCGCAAGCTGACCCGCATCCTGCGCGAGAAGGGCGCCCAGAACGGCTGCATCCTGGCTGGCGAGGACAACGTGCAGAAGGCCATCGACCTGGCCCGCTCGTTCCCCGGCCTGGCCGGCATGGACCTGGCCAAGGTGGTCTCGGTCAAGGAACCGTACGAGTGGACCCAGTCCGAATGGGCGCTGGGCGAAGGCTATGGCAAGCAGGACAAGCCGCAATTCCACGTGGTCGCCTATGACTACGGCGTCAAGTTCAACATCCTGCGCATGCTGGCCGAGCGCGGTTGCAAGGTGACGGTGCTGCCGGCTCAGGCGACCGCCGCCGACGCGCTGGCGCTGAATCCGGACGGCGTTTTCCTGTCCAACGGCCCCGGCGACCCCGAGCCGTGCGACTACGCCATCGCCGCCACGCGCGAGTTCATCGAGCGCGGCATCCCGACCTTCGGCATCTGCCTGGGCCACCAGATCATGGCCCTGGCCGTCGGCGCGAAGACGCTGAAGATGAAGGCCGGCCACCACGGCGCCAACCACCCGGTCAAGGACCTGGAGGACGGCCGTGTGATGATCACGTCTCAGAACCACGGTTTCGCAGTCGATGCCGACACGCTGCCCGCCAACGCCCGCGTGACACACGTGTCGCTGTTCGACGGCACGCTGCAGGGCTTCGCGCTGACCGACAAGCCGGCGTTCTGCTTCCAGGGTCACCCGGAAGCCTCGCCTGGCCCGAACGACGTGGCTTACCTGTTCGACCGCTTCATCCAGCACATGACCGACGCGCGCAAGTAAGTGAGCAAATTAGCGCGCCCGGACAGCGCTGGACCACGGGATACCCCATGAACGCCTTCATGCAAACTGCTTTCGGCATCACCGATTTCTGGACCTACCTGCTCGGCACGATCTTTATCGTGCTGCTGCCGGGGCCGAACTCGATGTACGTGCTGTCGGTGGCGGCGCAGCGCGGCGTGCGCGCCGGCTACAAGGGCGCGTGCGGGGTGTTCCTGGGCGACCAGGTGCTGATGGTGCTGTCGGCGGCGGGCGTGGCCTCGCTGCTGAAGGCGAGCCCGGCGCTGTTCTACGTGGTGAAGTACATCGGTGCGGCCTATCTGGCGTGGATCGGCTTCAACATGCTGCGCGGCGCGATGCGCAGCTGGGCCTCGCGGGGCTCGGCCGCATTGGACAATACAGCGGACAAGGCGGTGCCGGCCAGCGTGGCCGACCAGTCCGACCCGTTCCGCAAGGCGCTGCTGATCAGCCTGCTGAACCCGAAGGCCATCCTGTTCTTCATTTCGTTCTTCATCCAGTTCGTGGATCCGGCCTTTGCCTACCCGGTGCTGTCTTTCGCCGTGCTGGGCGTGGTGTGCCAGCTGTGCAGCTTCGCCTACCTGACCACCATCATCTTCGTAGGCGCGAAGCTGGCGGACGCCTTCCGGCGCCGGCGGCGGCTGTCGGCCGGAATGGCGAGCGGGGTCGGGGCGATGTTTATCGGCTTCGGCGCCAAGCTGGCTACGGCGACCATGAACTGACGCGGCGCGGTTGCGACAACTGCAGCCGACATTTTTCGAATCCTGAACGGATTCCCTGATTACCGGCGCGGCCCGCATGCAAGCGGGCCGGCCCATAAAGAGAGCGTGCAATGCCAAAACGCACAGACATCAAGAGCATCCTGATCATCGGCGCGGGCCCCATCATCATTGGCCAGGCGTGCGAGTTCGACTACTCCGGCGCCCAGGCCTGCAAGGCCCTGCGCGAAGAAGGCTTCAAGGTCATCCTGGTCAACTCGAACCCGGCGACCATCATGACCGACCCCAACACGGCCGATGTGACCTACATCGAGCCGATTACCTGGGAAGTGGTCGAGCGCATCATCGAGAAGGAGCGTCCTGACGCGATCCTGCCGACCATGGGCGGCCAGACTGCGCTGAACTGCGCGCTGGACCTGCACCGCCACGGCGTGCTGGACAAGTACAAGGTCGAACTGATCGGCGCGTCGCCCGAAGCCATCGACAAGGCCGAGGACCGCCAGAAGTTCAAGGATGCCATGACCAAGATCGGTCTGGGCTCGGCCAAGTCGGGCATCGCCCACTCGATGGACGAAGCCATGGCCGTGCAGTCGCGCATCGCCCAGGAAACCGGCAGCGGCGGCTACCCGATCGTGATCCGCCCGTCGTTCACGCTGGGCGGCACCGGCGGCGGCATTGCCTACAACCGCGAAGAATTCGAAGAGATCTGCAAGCGCGGCCTGGACCTGTCGCCGACGCGCGAGCTGCTGATCGAAGAATCGCTGCTGGGCTGGAAAGAGTATGAGATGGAAGTGGTCCGCGACAAGCAGGACAACTGCATCATCATCTGCTCGATCGAGAACCTGGACCCGATGGGCATCCACACCGGCGACTCGATCACCGTCGCCCCGGCCCAGACCCTGACCGACAAGGAATACCAGATCCTGCGCAACGCCTCGCTGGCCGTGCTGCGCGAGATCGGCGTCGATACCGGCGGCTCCAACGTGCAGTTCTCGATCAACCCGAAGGACGGTCGCATGATCGTCATCGAGATGAACCCGCGTGTGTCGCGTTCGTCGGCGCTGGCCTCCAAGGCCACCGGCTTCCCGATCGCCAAGGTCGCGGCCAAGCTGGCCGTGGGCTACACGCTGGACGAGCTGAAGAACGAAATCACCGGCGGCGCGACCCCGGCCTCGTTCGAGCCGTCGATCGACTACGTGGTCACCAAGGTGCCGCGTTTCGCCTTCGAGAAATTCCCGCAGGCCGACAGCCACCTGACCACCCAGATGAAGTCGGTGGGCGAGGTGATGGCCATGGGCCGCACCTTCCAGGAATCGTTCCAGAAGGCGCTGCGCGGCCTGGAAGTCGGCGTGGACGGCCTGGACGAGAAGTCGTCGAACCGTGATGAAGTGGTCGAGGAAATCGGCGAAGCCGGCCCGGACCGCATCTGGTATGTGGGCGATGCGTTCCGCCTGGGCATGTCGCTGGAAGAAGTCTATGCCGAGACCGACATCGATCCCTGGTTCCTGGCCCAGATCGAAGACATCGTCAAGACCGAAAACCTGGTCAAGACGCGCACGCTGGACAGCCTGTCGGCCGCCGAGTTGCGCTTCCTGAAGCAGAAGGGCTTCTCCGACCGCCGCCTGGCCCGGCTGCTGAAGACCGACGCCCGCGCCGTGCGCGAGGCGCGCATCGCCCAGAACGTGCGCCCGGTCTACAAGCGCGTGGACACCTGCGCGGCCGAATTCGCGACCAACACCGCCTACATGTACTCGACCTATGAGGCCGAGCATGGCGAGTGCGAAGCCAATCCGACCGACAAGAAGAAGATCATGGTGCTGGGGGGCGGCCCGAACCGGATCGGCCAGGGCATCGAGTTCGACTACTGCTGCGTGCACGCCGCGCTGGCGCTGCGCGAAGACGGGTACGAGACCATCATGGTCAACTGCAACCCGGAAACCGTGTCGACCGACTATGACACTTCGGACCGCCTGTATTTCGAGCCGGTGACGCTGGAAGATGTGCTGGAGATCGTCGCGATCGAGAAGCCGGTCGGCGTGATCGTGCAGTACGGCGGCCAGACTCCGCTGAAGCTGGCGCTCGACCTGGAGCGCAATGGCGTGCCCATCATCGGTACCAGCCCCGACATGATCGACGCCGCGGAAGACCGCGAGCGCTTCCAGAAGCTGTTGCAGGAACTGGGCCTGCGCCAGCCGCCCAACCGCACCGCGCGTGCCGAGGACGAAGCGCTGCGCCTGGCCGAGGAAATCGGCTACCCGCTGGTGGTGCGCCCATCGTATGTGCTGGGCGGCCGCGCGATGGAAATCGTGCACGAGCCGCGCGACCTCGAGCGCTACATGCGCGAGGCCGTCAAGGTGTCGAACGATTCCCCGGTGCTGCTGGACCGTTTCCTGAATGACGCCATCGAGTGCGATGTCGACGCCCTGAGCGACGGCAAGCGCGTGTTCATCGGCGGCGTGATGGAGCACATCGAGCAGGCCGGCGTGCACTCGGGCGACTCCGCCTGCTCGCTGCCGCCGTACTCGCTGTCGGCCGAGACCGTGGCCGAGCTGAAGCGCCAGACCGCCGCTATGGCCAAGGCGCTGAACGTGGTCGGCCTGATGAACGTGCAGTTCGCCATCCAGCAGAACAACGGTGTCGATACCGTGTACGTGCTGGAAGTGAACCCGCGCGCCTCGCGTACCGTGCCGTACGTGTCGAAGGCCACCGGCATGCAGCTGGCCAAGATCGCCGCGCGCTGCATGGCTGGCCAGTCGCTGGACGAGCAGGGCGTTACCGACGAGGTGGTGCCGCCGTACTACAGCGTCAAGGAAGCCGTGTTCCCGTTCAACAAGTTCCCGGGCGTCGATCCGGTCCTCGGACCTGAAATGCGCTCCACCGGCGAAGTGATGGGCGTGGGCAAGACTTTCGGCGAAGCACTGTTCAAGAGCCAGCTGGCCGCGGGTTCGCGCCTGCCGGAAAAGGGCACCGTGCTGATCACCGTGAAGGACAGCGACAAGCCGCGCGCGGTTGCCGTCGCCCGTATGCTGCACGACCTGGGTTACCCGATCGTCGCCACCCGCGGCACCGCTTCGGCCATCGAAGCCGCCGGCATCCCGGTCAAGGTGGTGAACAAGGTCAAGGACGGGCGTCCGCACATCGTCGACATGATCAAGAACGGCGAACTGGCGCTGGTGTTCACCACCGTCGACGAGACCCGCGGCGCGATCGCGGATTCGCGTTCGATCCGTACCTCGGCGCTGGCTAACCGCGTGCCTTACTACACCACCATCGCCGGCGCCAGCGCCGCGGTGGAAGGGCTGAAGCACATGCAGAGCCTGGAGGTCTATGACCTGCAAGGCCTGCATGGCACGCTGGCGTAAGCCAAGCTGCACATTGCCATCCCGCCGGGCGCTTGCGCCCGGTCAAGGGGTTGCAGCGCCCGGAAGCCCGCCGGTGTTGATGCCGGCGGGCTTCTTGGCCTAAACTACGTCAAATTCGTCGATCGAATCGGCCTGGCACACCGCATAAGCAGTGTGCGGCCCTTCGGTCCTGTCTGAAAGCCGCGGTTGAGCGGAAGTGCCCTGGCAGGTATTGCCAGGATGGCTCCAGCTCCGCTGCGGCTCATTTTTTTGTTGAACGAAGACATGAGCACCATTCCGATTACCAAGCGTGGCGCCGAGCTGCTCAAGGAAGAGCTGCAGCGCCTCAAGGCTGTCGAGCGTCCGGCGGTGATCAATGCCATCTCCGAAGCACGCGCTCAAGGCGACCTTTCTGAAAACGCCGAGTACGACGCCGCCAAGGAAAAGCAGGCCTTTATCGAAGGCCGCATCCTCGAAGTGGAGTCCAAGCTGTCGACTGCGCAGGTCATCGATCCGACCCAGCTGGATACCGACGGCCGCATCGTCTTCGGCGCGACCGTCGACCTGGAAGACCTGGAGTCCGGCAGGCCGGTCAGCTACCAGATCGTGGGCGATGACGAGGCCGACCTCGACACCGGCAAGATCTCGGTCAGTTCGCCGATCGCGCGTGCGCTGATCGGCAAGTTCGAAGGCGACGTCGCCACCGTGCTGGCCCCTGGCGGCGAGCGCGAGTACGAAGTCATTACCGTCCGCTATATCTGAGGCCGGTCGGGCCGGGTGGGGCAGTTGCCCGCCATCCGGCCACCGGAAAGACCGGCAAGTGTTCTCTTCTTCCTATAACAGCCTGCCGCCGCTGCCGCACCGGCTATTCCTGCTGCTGACGGTGGTGTGGGCAGGCAGCTTGTGGACGGTTGGCTACATGGTGGCGCCAACGCTGTTCTCGGTACTGCCCAGCCGCGAGATGGCCGGTATGATCGCGGGTCACTTGTTCCATATCGAAGCCATCGTCGGCGTGACCATCGGCGTGTTGCAGTTGGTGCTGTGCAACGTGATGATCCGCCGCGGCGCCAGCCGCTATCGCAGCCTGCGCTGGCTGGTGCTCGGCATGCTGTGCTGCGTGCTGGTTGGCTACTTCGGCATCCAGCCGTTCATGGGCAGCCTGAAGGAAAAGGCGCAGGCGCTGGGGCTGGGGGTTTCGGAATCGCCTTACCAGGCGCAGTTCGGCATGCTGCACGGCGTGTCGAGTGCTTTCTACCTGCTGCAAAGCCTGCTCGCACTGGTGCTGGTGTGGCGCGCTTCGGCGCCGCGTTCGGCCGGGGAGTGAGTGCTGCGGCCACCGGGTGGTGGCCGCGCATAAAAGCAGTGGGGCAGCGGGCCGGTCAGCCCAGGGCTTTCTTCTTCTGGCTGGTCGGCCGCGCGCGCGCGCGCTTGACGTTGCCGCCCGCCGTGACGCGCTCGTTGCCGAGTACGGTCACTTCCTTGCGGGTCGGGCGCCGATTCGGTGCGGCGCTGGGTTTCTTGACCGTCACCGTGCGCGGCGCGGCGCCGCCGCGGCGGGCCGGGGCAAGGCGACCCAGGCCATCCGGCTGGTTTTCCTTCAGGCGCGCCTCGCCCGGGCGCCAGACCACCAGCAGCTTGCCGATATGCTGGATCGGCGCGGCGTGCAGCGCGTCACAGATTTCTTCGTAGATGGCAATGCGAGCGTCGCGGTCATCGCCGAATACGCGGATCTTGATCAGGTCGTGCGCAGCCAGGCTGCGGTCGATCTCGGCGAGCACGGCACCGGTAAGGCCTTCGGCCCCAACCATGACGACCGGGTTCAGGGCATGGGCACGGGAGCGCAGTTCGGAGCGCTGGGCAGGAATCAGTTGTAGTGCGGGCATAGGTAGGCGCCACTGGCGCTGGAGTTTTGTGCGCTGCAGGCCCGGCGGGTGCCGGCAAGGCAGGCGGGCGGAGCGCGAATTGGCGCGTATTATCCGTCAATCCGGCACTGTCGGGCGGCAAAATCATCAAAACAGTACAAAAACCTTGCGCATGTGGCATTGGCCGCGTGCCGGGGCAGGCAACAGGCTGGAACTGGCATGGCAAAGAACAAGTTTAACCATTCGTGGCTGCACGACCACATCAACGACCCCTACGTGAAGATGGCGCAGCGGGAGGGCTATCGTGCCCGCGCGGCATACAAGCTCAAGGAAATTGACGAGCAGGACAAGCTGATCCATCCGGGCCAGGTGATCGTCGACCTGGGGGCGGCGCCAGGCAGCTGGAGCCAGTACGCCCGCAACAAGCTGGCGGCTTCACCGCGGGCCAAGGACGGAAAGATCGACGGAGCGGTGGTGGCCATCGATATCCTGCCGATGGAGGCTGTCGCGGACGTCACTTTTATCCAGGGTGATTTCCGCGAGGAAGAAGTCTTCCGCCAGCTCGAAGATGTCGTGCTGGAGGCCTCCGGCGGCGACAAGATCGACCTTGTTATCTCAGACATGGCCCCCAATTTGTCTGGTGTGGCCTCTGCCGATTCGGCCCGGATCGAGTACTTGTGCGATCTGGCCCTTGAGTTTGCGCAGGCCCACCTGAAGCCGGAAGGCGCATTGCTGGTAAAGTGTTTCCACGGGAGCGGCTACAGCCAGATCGTGGAGAAGTTCAAACGGCAGTTCAAAGTGGTCGCGAAGCGCAAGCCCAAGGCGTCACGCGACAAATCTTCCGAAACCTTTATCCTTGGGCGCTACCTGAAGGCGGTGGATTGACCGATCCCGATCAAGGACAGGGTGAAATAAGAGGGCGAAAGTGCCCCACCCGCAGCTATCGGCGTCATAGTTTCGCTGTTTCCCCCCGAGGGCGGGCGCTGCATTACAATGCAGCTATCCGTTGGCAAGGCAATTGCAAAGGAGTTCGGCCTTGAATAACAACCTGTTTCAAAAGGCGGCAATCTGGCTCGTGATCGCGCTGGTTTTGTTTACCGTCTTCAAGCAGTTCGACAAGCCCCGTGCGCAGGACAGCGTCACCTATTCGCAGTTCATGGATGACGCCAAGAACGGCAAGGTGTCGCGTGTCGACGTGCAGGGCCGCAACCTGGTGGTCTCGCCCAAGGAAGGCGCCAAGTACACCATCATTTCGCCGGGCGACATCTGGATGGTCGGCGACCTGATGAAGTATGGCGTCCAGGTGACCGGCAAGGCGGATGACGAACCCAACGTGCTGGTCCAGGCGCTGTATTACCTCGGGCCGACCCTGCTGATCATCGTGTTCTGGTTCTACATGATGCGCCAGATGCAAGGCGGCGGGAAAGGCGGCGCGTTCTCATTCGGCAAGTCGCGTGCGCGCCTGATCGACGAGAACCAGAACGCTGTCACATTCCAGGACGTGGCTGGCTGCGACGAGTCCAAGGAAGAAGTGGTCGAACTGGTCGACTTCCTGAAGGATCCGCAGAAATTCCAGAAGCTGGGCGGGCGCATCCCGCGCGGCGTGCTGCTGGTCGGCCCTCCGGGTACCGGCAAGACGCTGCTGGCGCGTGCCATCGCCGGCGAGGCCAAGGTGCCATTCTTCAGCATCTCGGGTTCGGACTTCGTTGAAATGTTCGTCGGCGTGGGCGCGGCGCGTGTTCGCGACATGTTCGAGAACGCCAAGAAGCAGGCTCCCTGCATCGTGTTCATCGATGAAATCGACGCGGTCGGCCGCCATCGTGGTGCCGGCATGGGCGGCGGCAACGACGAGCGCGAGCAGACGCTGAACCAGATGCTGGTCGAGATGGACGGCTTCGAGGCGAACTCGGGCGTGATCGTGATCGCCGCGACTAACCGTGCCGACGTACTGGACAAGGCGCTGCTGCGTCCGGGCCGTTTCGACCGCCAGGTCTACGTGGGGCTGCCGGATATCCGCGGCCGCGAGCAGATCCTGAAGGTCCATATGCGCAAGGTGCCGATCGGCAACGACGTCGATGCCTCCGTGATCGCGCGTGGTACCCCGGGCTTTTCGGGCGCCGACCTGGCCAACCTGGTCAACGAAGCTGCGCTGTTTGCTGCCCGCCGCAACAAGCGCGTGGTCGACATGCAGGACTTCGAGGACGCCAAGGACAAGATCTACATGGGTCCGGAGCGGAAGTCGACGGTCATGCGCGAGGAAGAGCGTCGTGCCACGGCTTACCACGAGTCGGGCCATGCGGTGGTTGCTAAGCTGCTGCCCAAGGCCGACCCGGTGCACAAGGTCACCATCATGCCGCGTGGCTGGGCGCTGGGCGTGACCTGGCAGCTGCCCGAGCATGACAAGTATTCGAAGTACAAGGACAGCATGCTGGAAGAGGTCGCAATCCTCTTCGGCGGCCGGGCGGCGGAAGAGGTCTTCCTCAACGCCATGAGCACCGGCGCATCCAACGACTTCGAGCGCGCTACCAAGATCGCCCGCGACATGGTGACCCGCTTCGGCATGAGTGATTCGCTCGGCGCCATGGTCTACGTGGATACCGAGCAGGACGGCATGTTCGGCAAGCTGTCTTCGAAGACCGTGTCGGAAGCCACGCAGCAGAAGGTCGACGCCGAGATCCGCCGCATCATCGACGAGCAATACGCGCTGGCCAAGCGCCTGCTCGAAGATAACCGCGACAAGGTCGAGGCCATGACCAACGCGCTGATGGAGTGGGAAACCATCGACGCCGACCAGGTCAACGACATCATGGCTGGCAAGCCGCCGCGCCCGCCGCGCAGTGCGTCGGGTCCGAACGGTGGCGGTAGCACGCCTTCGGGCGGTTCGCCGGTGGCGCCGACCAACGCGCCTGCCACGGCCTGATCGCATCCGTTCGTCGGCCTGAAAACGCCTGCATGCTGGCTGTGTAATGCATGACCCTGAAGCCGGTGCCTGGTGCACCGGCTTTTCCTTTTGCGCGACCGGGTTCGCGCACCGCCTGATTGAGTATTCCGACCTTGCAGCAGACTCCACAGACCCGGTATTTCCAGTGCGGACGTTTCCGCTTTGCGCTAGACCAGCGCCCGCTTGTGATGGGCATCCTCAACGTGACGCCCGATTCCTTCTCGGACGGCGGCCAGCACGCCAGCCGCGATGCCGCCGTGCGCCATGCCGAGCAGATGATCGCGGAGGGCGTGGACATTATCGATATCGGCGGCGAATCCAGCCGGCCGGGCTCGGCCGCGCTGCCGCTCGAGGATGAACTGGCACGCGTGATCCCTGTGGTCGAGGCCCTGCGCGGCTGCGGTAAGCCGCTGTCGATCGACACTTACAAGCCCGAGGTCATGCGCGCTGCGCTTGCGGCCGGTGCGGATCTCATCAACGATATCTGGGGCTTTCGCATGCCGGGCGCGGTGGAGGCACTGGCGGCGCCGGAGGCGGGACAGGCCGGGCTGTGCGTGATGCACATGCAGCGCGACCCTCAAACCATGCAGGAAGACCCGCACTACGAGGATGTGGTCAGTGAGGTGGCGGATTTTCTGGCCGAACGGATTGCCGTGCTGCGCGCTGCCGGCATCGACGACGCTCGCCTATCCCTCGATCCGGGGTTTGGCTTTGGCAAGACGCCGGATCATAATCTGCGCCTGCTGGGCCAGTTGCCGCGGGTGGCGCTGGAAGGGCTGCCGGTACTGGCGGGGATCTCGCGCAAATCTACGCTGGGCGCGATCCTGGGTGGCCGTCCGCCACAGCAACGAATTGCTGCCAGCATTGCTGCCGCAGTGTGTGCGGTAGAGCGCGGTGCGTTTATCGTACGCGTGCATGATGTGGAGCAGACGGTGGACGCGGTCAAGACCTGGTGGGCCGTGCGCAACGAGTCCGTCACGGCAGCCTGAACCGCCGCTGTCCACGCAAGGCAGGCGCCGCAGAGCGCCAGGCAGAGCAACGCAAGACAGAACAGAAAGGGAACAGCGAATGACACGCAAGTATTTCGGGACCGATGGCATCCGGGGGCGCGTTGGCGAGGCGCCGATCACCCCCGACTTCGTGATGCGCCTGGGCCATGCAGCCGGCAAGGTGCTGGCGCACGGCGCCAAGACCGGGCAAGGGCGCCCGACCGTGCTGATCGGCAAGGACACCCGCATTTCGGGCTATATGCTCGAAGCGGCGCTGGAAGCTGGCTTCACTTCGGCCGGCGTGCACGTGCTGCTGACCGGGCCGCTGCCGACGCCGGGCATTGCCTACCTGACGCGCGCTTTGCGCCTGTCTGCCGGCGTGGTGATCTCGGCCAGCCACAACCCGTACTACGACAACGGCATCAAGTTCTTCTCCGCCGACGGCGACAAGCTGCCCGACGCGGTCGAGGCCGAGATCGAGGCCGCCATCGACGAGCCGATGTTGTGCGCGCCCTCCGACGACCTGGGCCGCGCCCGCCGCATTAACGACGCCCCGGGCCGCTACATCGAGTTCTGCAAGAGCACCTTCCCGCATGAGCAGGACCTGCACGGCCTGAGGCTGGTGGTCGACTGCGCGCATGGCGCCGCCTACCACATCGCGCCGCACGTCTTCCATGAACTTGGCGCCGACGTGATCTCGATCGGCAACCAGCCGGACGGCCGCAATATCAACGCAGGCTATGGCGCCACCGCGCCTGCCAGGCTGATTGAAGCGGTCAAGGCCAACGGCGCCGACCTGGGCCTGGCCTTCGACGGCGACGCTGACCGGCTGCAGGTGGTGGACGCCGATGGCCGTCTCTATAACGGCGACGAACTGCTGTACCTGATCGTGCGCGACCGCCAGGCCACCGGACAGTTGGTGCCGGGCGCGGTGGGCACGCTGATGACCAATATGGCCGTGGAACTGGCGCTGCAGCGCCAGGGCGTGGAATTCGTGCGCGCCAAGGTCGGCGACCGCTATGTGCTGGAAGAACTGAACAAGCGCAAGTGGACGCTGGGTGGCGAGGGCTCCGGCCACCTGCTGTGCCTCGATCGCCACAGCACTGGCGATGGCATCGTCTCGGCGCTGCAGGTGCTGGCGGCACTGCGCCGTAGCGGCAAAATGCTGGCGCAGTTGCTGGAGGGTGTCTCGCTGTTCCCGCAGACCCTGATCAACGTGCGCGTGCAGAAGGGCTTCGACTGGCAGTCGCATGCCGGGCTGCAAGCCGCGCGTGCCGCGGTCGAGCCGGCACTTGAAGGTCGTGGCCGGGTGCTGATCCGCGCCTCCGGTACAGAGCCGGTGGTACGGGTGATGGTGGAGGCCGAACAGGCCGAAATGGCCGAACATGCCGCAAAGACGCTGGCCGACGCGCTGAGCGCTTGATCCGTCGCACTGTGACGTAAACGCCGGGGCTGATCCCGGCGCTTTTTTAGGTAATTTTGCAATTAACCGCCGTCATATTGCATCGACATGACAGCGCGATGGCGTCTTGAAACCCAAGCTGGCAGCGGCTTTCAAGAAGATTTAAAGATGTCACGGAATTGTCATACAGGGAGCATACAGTTCGTCTTGTCAAAAATTTGTCATTCCCAACCAATGTTCTCTGGAGGACATATGAAGCTGGTCAAGACTGCCGTGGCAGGCATCGTTTCGATGGTCGTAGCGGGTACTGCGTTCGCGGCGGAAATTACCGGTGCAGGCGCTTCCTTCCCGGCGCCCGTGTATTCCAAGTGGGCCGACGCATACAACAAAGCAACGGGCAACAAGGTCAACTATCAATCCATCGGCTCGTCGGGCGGCATCAAGCAGATTGGCGCCAAGACGGTCGATTTTGGCGCCTCGGACGCGCCGCTGAAGGACGAGGAACTGAACAAGCAGGGCCTGGTCCAGTTCCCGACGGTGATCGGCGGCGTGGTGCCGGTGATCAACCTGCAAGGCGTGAAGCCGGGCGAACTGACCATCACCGGCGAGGTGCTGGCCAATATCTACCTGGGCAAGATCAAGAAGTGGGACGACCCCGCCATCAAGGCGCTGAACCCGCAAGCCAAGCTGCCGAGCCAGGACATCCTGCCGGTGCGCCGCGCCGACGGTTCGGGCACCACTTTCATCTTCACCAACTACCTGTCCAAGGTCAGCGCTGACTGGAAGGGCGCGGTGGGCGAGGGCACCACGGTCAACTGGCCGGGCGGCGGCACCGGTGGCAAGGGCAACGAAGGCGTGGCCGCCTTCGTGCAGCGCCTGAACGGCGCCATTGGCTACGTCGAGTACGCCTACGCCAAGCAGAACAAGATGACCCACGTGAACATGAAGAATGCGTCGGGTGCGGTGGTCAAGCCGGGCGACGATGCCTTCAAGGCCGCCGCCGCCGGCGCGGACTGGACCAAGACCTACTACCAGATCCTGACCAACCAGCCGGGCAAGGACGCCTGGCCGATCGCCGGCGCCACCTTTATCCTGGTCCACAAGAACCAGGAAAAGCCGGCGCAGGGCGCCGAAGTGCTGAAGTTCTTCGACTGGGCCTACAAGAGCGGCGCCGGCATGGCCGCCGACCTGGACTACGTGCCGCTGCCGGAAAACGTGGTGAACCAGATCCGCTCGACCTGGAAGTCCAGCGTCAAGGACGCCTCGGGCAAGGCGCTGTACTGATCTGACGGCATCGCCGGCCCCGCGCTCGCGCGGGGCCGATGTCCAGGCAGCCTGACTCTCGCCCGGACATCGTGCTCCCCGCCCGCCCGGGCGGGAGTGGCGATCCACCCTGAATTCTCCGACATGGCGACTATCCCTTCCGACACCCGCGGCGTCCAGCCTCCGAGCCGGCTCGGCGACATTTTGTTCGGCGGCCTGACGCGCGGCGCCGCCATCGTGACGCTGCTGCTGATGGGCGGCATTATCGTCTCGCTGGCGATCAGCGCCTGGCCCTCGATCGAGGCCTTCGGCGCGCGCTTCCTGTGGTCCGCGGAGTGGGATCCTCCCGCCGATGTCTACGGCGCGCTGGTGCCCATCTACGGCACCATCGTGACCTCGCTGATCGCGCTGATCATCGCGGTGCCGGTGAGCTTCGGCATCGCCCTGTTCCTGACCGAGCTGTCGCCCGCCTGGCTGCGCCGCCCGCTCGGCACCGCGATCGAGCTGCTGGCCGCGGTGCCGTCGATCGTGTACGGCATGTGGGGCTTGCTCGTGTTCGCGCCGATCTTCGGCGAGTATTTCCAGAAGCCCCTGGCCGCCACGGTTGGCCAGCTGCCGGTGGTCGGCAAGCTGTTCCAGGGTGCGCCGCTGGGCATCGGCCTGCTGTGCGCGGGCGTGATCCTGGCGATCATGATCATCCCCTACATCGCCTCGGTGATGCGCGACGTGTTCGAAGTCACCCCGGTGCTGCTCAAGGAATCCGCCTACGGCGTGGGCTGCACGACCTGGGAAGTGATGTGGAACGTGGTGCTGCCCTACACCCGCGCCGGCGTCATCGGCGGCGTGATGCTGGGCCTCGGACGCGCGCTGGGCGAGACCATGGCCGTCACCTTCGTGATCGGCAATACCAACCTGCTGGACAGCGCCTCGCTGTTCTCGCCGGGCAACAGCATCACCTCGGCGCTCGCCAACGAGTTCGCCGAAGCCGGCCCCGGCCTGCATACGGCCGCGCTGATGGAGTTGGGCCTGATCCTGTTCTTCATTACCTTCGTGGTGCTGGCGTTGTCCAAGCTGTTGCTGCTGCGACTCGCCAAGAATGAGGGCGCCAAATGAGCCAAATGACCCAAGCGAGCCAGGCTGTGTCTTCCGTATCGATCCCCGCCGTCCGTCCCGATGCCGATGCCGTGCGCGCGCGCCTGCAGGGTCGCCGCCGCCGCGTCAACCTGTACGCGCTGACCGCTTCGCTGGTGGCGATGGGCTTTGGCCTGTTCTGGCTGGCGTGGATCCTGTGGACCACCGTCACGCTGGGCGTCGGCGGCCTGTCGCTGGATCTGTTCACGCAGATGACGCCGGCGCCAAACACCGCCGGCGGTGGTCTGGCAAACGCCATCTTCGGCAGCTTCGTGATGGTGGGCATGGCCACCCTGTTCGGCACGCCGCTGGGCATCCTGGCCGGCATCTACCTGGCCGAATATGGCCAGCGTTCGCCGCTGGCCAGCTTTATCCGCTTTATCAACGACATCCTGCTGTCGGCGCCGTCGATCGTGATCGGCCTCTTTGTCTACGCCCTGGTGGTGACCCGCATGGGCCATTTCTCGGGCTGGGCCGGCATCTGCGCGCTGGCGCTGCTGCAGATCCCGATCGTGGTGCGCACCACCGAGAACATGCTGAACCTGGTGCCCAACTCGCTGCGCGAGGCCGCCTTTGCACTGGGCACGCCCAAGTGGAAGATGGTGATGTCGATCACGGTGAAGTCATCGTATGCCGGCATTGTGACGGGCGTATTGCTGGCGGTGGCGCGTATTGCCGGTGAAACCGCGCCGCTGTTGTTCACCGCGCTGTCCAACCAGTTCTGGACCTCCGACCTGAACAAGCCGATGGCCAACCTGCCGGTGACCATCTTCCGCTTCGCCATGAGCCCGTTCACCGAATGGCAGCAACTGGCCTGGGCGGGCGTGTTCCTGATTACGATCGGCGTGCTGGCCCTGAACATCCTGGCGCGCATCCTGTTCAAGAATAAATGAGCGGCGGGACGACCTATCCCACGTTTCGACCTGAAGACTGCAAGCTGACTGCAAGCGAGAGAACGCAATGACCTCCACCGTCATCGACATTCCTGATTCGGTACGCGCCAAGATCGACGTGCGCAACCTGAATTTCTACTACAGCCAGTTCCATGCGCTGAAGAACATCAACATGTCGATCCCCGAGCGCAAGGTCACGGCTTTCATCGGCCCGTCCGGCTGCGGCAAGTCGACGCTGCTGCGTACGTTCAACAAGATGTACGCGCTGTACCCCGAGCAGCGTGCCGAGGGCGAGATCAACATGGACGGCGACAACCTGCTGACCGCCAAGCAGGACATCGCCCTGCTGCGCGCCAAGGTCGGCATGGTGTTCCAGAAGCCGACGCCGTTCCCGATGTCGATCTACGACAACATCGCCTTCGGCGTGCGCCTGTTCGAGAAGCTGTCGCGCTCGGAGATGGATGACCGCGTGGAATGGGCGCTGACCAAGGCGGCGCTGTGGAACGAGGCCAAGGACAAACTGCACCAGTCCGGCTACGGCCTGTCCGGCGGTCAGCAGCAGCGTCTTTGCATCGCGCGCGGTATCGCCATCCGCCCGGAAGTGCTGCTGCTGGACGAGCCGTGCTCGGCGCTGGACCCGATCTCCACCGGCCGCATCGAAGAGCTGATCGCCGAGCTGAAGGACGAATACACCGTGGTGATCGTCACGCACAACATGCAGCAGGCCGCGCGCTGCTCCGACTACACCGCCTACATGTACCTGGGCGAGCTGATCGAATTTGGCGAGACCGAGAAGATCTTCATCAAGCCGCACCGCAAGGAAACGGAAGACTACATCACCGGCCGGTTCGGCTGATTCCCGACGCTGGAAAGCAGGGCAAGGATTAGCATATCCATAGCGGCCAGGAGAAACCCATGACTGACAAGCACCTGTCGACCCAGTTCGACGCCGACCTCAATGCGATCAACACCAAGCTGCTGCAGATGGGCGGGCTGGTCGAGTCTCAGATCGAAGTGGCCATGCGCGCGCTGGCCGACTTTGACGCCGACCTGGCCGACCAGGTCATCGCACGCGAGCAGCAGCTCAACGCGCTGGAGGTGGAGATCGATGCCGACTGCGGCAACATCATCGCCCGGCGCCAGCCGACCGCGCGCGACCTGCGCCTGGTGATGGCCATTTCCAAGACCATCACCAACCTGGAGCGCGCCGGCGACGAGGCAGAAAAGATCGCCAAGCGCACCAAGCACATCATGGAAGACGCGTCGGCGCACAGCATCAACTATGCCGAAGTGAAGCTGTCGGGCGAGATGGCGATCTCGCTGCTGCGCCAGGCGCTGGATGCCTTCGCCCGCCTGGATACCGTGGCCGCGGCACGCATCGTCAAGGACGACAAGGCGATCGACGAGGAATTCCGCGGCTTCGTGCGCAAGCTGATCACTTACATGATGGAAGACCCGCGTACGATCTCGGTCGCGCTGGATTTCCTCTTTATCGCCAAGGCGGTGGAGCGCATCGGCGACCACGCCAAGAATATCGCGGAATTTATCATTTACATTGTCAAGGGGACGGACGTCCGCCATGTCTCGCGCGAGGACATGGAGCGCGAAGCCCTGAGCTGAGCCGCCTGATTGCGGAGAACGATACACATGCCGAGCAGTATTCTCGTTGTCGAAGACGAACCGGCGATCGCCGAACTGATCGCCGTCAATCTGCAGCACGCGGGGCACTATCCGATCCGGGCCTATAACGCCGAGCAGGCGCTGTCGCTGATGAGCGACGTACTGCCCGACCTGGTGCTGCTGGACTGGATGCTCCCGGGCAAGTCGGGCGCGACCTTCGCCAAGGAGTTGCGGGCCAACGACCGCACCCGCCAGATCCCGATCATCATGCTGACCGCCCGCGGCGAGGAGCAGGACAAGGTGATGGGCCTGGAGGCCGGTGCCGACGACTACGTGACCAAGCCGTTTTCGCCCAAGGAGTTGCTGGCCCGCATCAAGGCCGTGCTGCGCCGCCGCGCGCCGCAGCTGACCGACGACGTGGTGGCGATCAATGGCCTGCGGCTGGATCCGGCCACGCATCGTGTCACCGGCGAGGACGACAGCGGCCCGATCAAGCTGGACCTCGGCCCGACCGAGTTTCGCCTGCTGCACTTCCTGATGACCCATCCGGAGCGCGTGCACAGCCGCTCGCAGCTGCTCGACCAGGTCTGGGGCGACCACGTCTTTGTCGAAGAGCGCACCGTCGACGTGCACATCAAGCGCCTGCGCGCAGCGCTTACCCCGGGTGGCTACAGCAACATGATCGAAACCGTGCGCGGTAGCGGCTACCGCCTCGCGCGCGCTCCCGGCGCCTGAGGCGCCCGGTTGGCACGGGGCGGCGCCATTCGCCCCGCGCTACTAACCCACGCTGCTGGCAGGGCGCGGCGAATTCGTGGCACACTCCGTCGCAACCCATGCGGCCGCTGCCGGCCGCGAGCATGAACCCTGCGCATGAATGTCATCTGGGCCCGTTCCGCGGCCATCCTGATCGGCCTGTTGGTGGTATCTGCCGGCGTTTACCTGGCCTTTGGTCCGGTCGCCGCGCTGACACTAGCCTGCGCGGTGCTGTTCGGGCTGCTTTGCTTCTACCTCTACCAGATCAACCGCCTGTGGAAAGTGCTGGACGCGCCCGTCTACGGCGAGATCCCAAGCGCCGTGGGCCTCTGGGGCGAGGTGTATTACCGGCTGCACCGGCTGGTCAAGCGCTGGCGCACGCAGGTGCTGCAGGTCGAGCAGCAGCACACCCGCTTTATCCAGGCCATCCAGGCCTCGCCTAATGGCGTGCTGATGCTGGACGATGCCGACCAGATCGAATGGTGCAACGACGTGGCCGAGCAGCACTTCGGCCTGAACGCGCGCCGCGACGTGCGCCAGCGCATCACGCACCTGATCCGCCGGCCCGAGTTTGTCCACTACCTGACGCGGCAGCGCTTCGACGATCCGCTGGTGATGCGCGACATGGGCGAACACAAGCACAGCGTGATCGCGGTGCAGATCCTGCCCTACGGCGACAACCGCAAGCTAGTGATCACGCAGGACATCACCAAGCTGGAAAACACCGAAGCGATGCGCCGCGACTTTGTCGCCAACGTTTCGCATGAGCTCAAGACGCCGCTGACGGTGCTGACCGGTTTCCTGGAAACCGTGCGCGACCTGCCGGTGTCGGAAGACGATCGCCGCCGCTATGTCGACATGATGCTGGTGCAATCGATGCGCATGCAGAGCATCGTCGAAGACCTGCTGGCGCTGGCCAAGCTGGAAAGCGATGCGCAGCCGCCGGGCAACGACATGGTGGCCGTGCAGGCGATGGTCGCGCACCTGATGCATGATGCCGAGGCGCTGTCGCAAGGCCGGCACAAGATTGCGGCCGAGATCGACCCCACGGTGGGATTCCGCGGTGCCGAGACCGAGCTGTTGTCGGCGCTGGGCAACCTGGTGTCCAACGCAGTGCGCTACACACCGGAGGGCGGGCGCATCTCGTTGCGGCTGGGCTGGGAAGAGGGCCATGCCGTGTTCTCGGTGGCCGACACCGGGCTTGGCATCGCCGCCGAACATATTCCGCGCCTGACCGAGCGCTTCTACCGCGTCGACCGCAGCCGTTCACGCGATACCGGCGGCACCGGGCTGGGCCTGGCCATCGTCAAGCACGTGCTGTCGCGCCACCATGCCGACCTGCGCGTGACCAGCGAGGAAGGGCGCGGCAGTGTGTTCCGCATCATCTTCCCGCTGGAGCGCAGCGTGCGCAGCCTGAACGATGCGGCGGCCGCCGTGCCGGCGTCACCGCAGGCACCGGATTCTTCGCGCCGGGCCGCCTGAGCGGTTCGCCTCACCGGTCCGCCAAAGCAACAAGCCCCGCCGCGGCGGGGCTTGTTGCTTTTCACGCATGCATCACAGATTGCCGCCGAACATCGCCAGCATGTCGTTCTGGCTGACACGCGGATGCCTGGAGCGTGTCTGCTTGCGCACATAGTTGCCGTCCGGCTGCATGATCCACGCGGAAGCATTGTCGCGCAGGTGCACCTGCAAGCTTTCCTTGATCACGCGTGCCTTCAGCGCCTTGTCCAGCACGGGGAAGGCAACCTCGACGCGGCGGAACAGGTTGCGATCCATCCAGTCGGCGCTGGACAGATACAGCACCTCTTCGCCGCCCGCGCCGAAATAATAGACGCGATGGTGTTCCAGGAAGCGCCCGACGATCGAGCGCACCGAGATGTTCTCGGACATGCCCGGCACGCCCGGCATCAGCGCGCAGACGCCACGCACGATCAGGTCGATCTTCACCCCCGCGCGCGAGGCCTTGTAGAGCTCGTCGATGATCGACGGCTCCAGCAGCGCATTCATCTTGGCGATGATCCGGGCCGGCTTGCCGGCGCGCGCGTGGCGAGACTCGGCGCGGATATGGTCAACCAGATTGGTCTGCATGGTGAACGGCGACTGCCACAGATGGTTCAGCCGGATCGTGCCGGCGGTGCCGGTCAGCAGCTGGAACACGTGGTGCACGTCTTCACAGATCGCCTCGTCGGCGGTCAGCAACCCGAAGTCGGTGTAGAGGCGCGCTGTGCGCGGATGGTAGTTGCCCGTGCCCAGGTGGGCGTAGCGGCGCAGCTTGACCTGCTTGGCCTTGGGCCCGGTCGGCTCGCGCCGCACGATCAGCAGCATCTTGGCGTGGCACTTGTGCCCGACCACGCCATAGATTACGTGTGCACCGGCCGATTCGAGCCGCTCGGCCCAGTTAATATTGGTCTCTTCGTCGAAGCGCGCGAGCAGCTCCACCACCACGGTGACTTCCTTGCCGTTGCGCGCGGCGGTCATCAGCGCTTCCATCACCAGCGATTCGTTGCCGGTGCGGTAGACGGTCTGCTTGATCGCGACCACGTTGGGATCTGCGGCTGCCAGTTGCAGCAGGTCGAGTACGGAACTGAAGCTCTCGTATGGGTGGTGCAGCAGCACGTCCTGCTGGCGCATCACGTCGAACATCGAGGCCCCCGCGGCAAACGGCTTCACCGGCGCCGGCACATAGGGCGGGTACTTGAGGGCGGGGCGATCGACCATGTCGGGGATCTGCATCAGCCGCACCAGGTTCACCGGGCCGGAGACACGGTACAGGTCCTGCTCGCTCAGGCCCGATTCCAGCAGCAGCCGGCGTGCCAGTGGCATCGGGGTATCGGAGGATACCTCCAGTCGCACCGTGTCGCCGAAATGACGCGTCGGCAGTTCGCCCTGCAGCGCTTCGCGCAGGTCGGTGATCTCGTCCTCGGAAACGAACAGGTCGGAGTTGCGCGTGACGCGGAACTGGTAGCAGCCGTGCACCGCGATCGCTGGGAACAACTCATGCACGAAGCCCTGCATGAACGACGACAGCATCACGAAACCGAAGGGGTAGCCCGACAGCTTCTCCGGCATCTTCACCACGCGCGGCAGCGCGCGCGGCGCCTGCACGATGGCGAGGTCGGCGTCGCGGCCGAAGGCATCCTTGCCGGACAACTCGACCACGAAGTTCAGGCTCTTGTTGAGCACGCGCGGGAAGGGGTGGGCGGGGTCGAGCGCGATCGGCGTCAGCACCGGCGCCAGCTCGCGCTGGAAGAACTCGCGCGCCCATTCGCGCTGAGCGTCCGTCCAGGTCGTGGTCAGGTGGAAAAAGACACCTTCTTTTTCAAGTAGTGGAAAAATGGTGTTCTGCAGCATGTCATACTGCGAAGCAACAAGCCGCTGCGTGCGCTCGGTGACAAGCTGGTAAGTCTGCAGGAAGGACAGGCCGTCCGGCGTCAGCCCCGAAGCGTTGTCGCGCATCTGTTCCTTCAGGCCCGCCATGCGGATTTCAAAGAACTCGTCCAGATTGCTGGACACGATGCAGATAAACTTCAGCCTCTCCAGCAACGGCACTTTAGGGTCCGCGGCTTGCGCCAGGACGCGGGCATTGAATTCCAGGATGCCCAGCTCGCGATTGAGCAGCGTGCCGGACGGTGTCGTCGACATGGTTGTGGCCTTCTTTTGGTAATGTGGCGACTTTTCCATAGAATCGTGTCGATTTTATGACAGTTTGATTTTGTCATGAGGCGGACACGCCAAGGACATATTTTTCCGGGGCGCGAGCGCCGGCAGCGGGACACCTGCCCCGGGGCCGAGGCACGCAACACGAACGCGAACCAGCCCTCCTAGCACACGATGAACAACACTCCACACCTGCTCGCCGCCGTCGACATGGGCTCGAACAGCTTCCGCCTGATGATCGGGCGAGTGGACGAGACCACCACGGCCAACGGCACCGCGAGCCAGATATTCCAGGTCGACGCCCTGCGTGAGCCTGTGCGGCTGGCGGCTGGCCTGACGCCCGACAAGTACCTCGATCAGCCCGCGCGCAGGCGCGGCATCGATGCGCTGCGGCGTTTCGGCGACCGCCTGCGCGACTTTGCGCCCGAGCAGGTGCGTGCGGTCGCGACCAATACGCTGCGCGTCGCCAAGAATGCGTCCGAGTTCCTGATCGAGGCCGAGAACGCGCTCGGCTTCCCGATCGAAGTCATCGCCGGGCGCGAAGAAGCGCGGCTGATCTACCTGGGCGCCTCGCACGATGCGCCGGCCTGCCAGGGCAACCGGCTGGTGGTGGACATCGGCGGCGGCTCGACCGAATTCATCATCGGCAGCGGCTACCAGTCCAAGCTGATGGAGAGCCTGTACATCGGTTGCGTATCGCACAGCCGGCAGTTCTTCCCCAGCGGCAATGTCGACGAATACGCAATGAAGCAGGCCGAGCTG
Source organism: Cupriavidus sp. NPDC089707 (assembly GCF_044748965.1). Classification (NCBI taxonomy): domain Bacteria; kingdom Pseudomonadati; phylum Pseudomonadota; class Betaproteobacteria; order Burkholderiales; family Burkholderiaceae; genus Cupriavidus; species Cupriavidus sp. NPDC089707. The sequence continues at coordinate 411,449 of NZ_JBIVHB010000003.1, read as the reverse complement.
GCCGCGCGCCGCGAGATCCAGGTGCTGGTGCGCCAGTACCGCGCCGCCGGCTGGGAGCAGGCGGTCGGTTCGTCAGGCACTGCGCGCGCGCTGGCCGAGCTGATCGAGCTCAACGGCATGAACGACAACCCGGCCGACCATGGCATCACGCGCGAAGGGCTGGAGCGCCTCAAGCGCGCGTTGGTCAAGGCCGAGAACACCAACCGCGTCAAGCTTACCGGGCTGAAGCCGGACCGCATCCCGGTGCTGCCGGGCGGGTTGTCGATCATGCTGGGCGTGTTCGCGGAACTCGACATCGACCGCATGGACGTCACCGACGGCGCGTTGCGCCTGGGCGTGCTTTACGACCTGCTTGGGCGCAGTCACCATGAGGACATGCGCACCGTCACGGTCGACCAGTTCATGCGCCGCTACGGGGTCGACCGTGCCCAGGCAGGTCGCGTGCGCGGCGCCTCGCAGGCGCTGCTGTCACAGTTCCCGGATCCCGCCAACGAACGGCGCGAAGACAATCTGGCGCTGCTGGGCTGGGCCGCGAGTTTGCATGAGATCGGCATGTCGATCTCGCACAGCGGCTACCACAAGCATTCGGCGTATATCGCCACGCATGCGGACATGCCGGGCTTCTCCAAGACCGACCAGGCGCGGCTGGCCACGCTGCTGCTGGGGCATGCGGGCAAGCTTGGCAAGCTGTCGGGCAGCGGCAAGTTCGTCGACTGGCGCATGCTGTTCAGCCTGCGCCTGGCCTTCGTGCTGTGCCGGCGCCGTTCGGACGTCGGCTCGCCCGATATCCGCGTCAGCCAGTTGGCCGAGGCGCTTGACGAGGGCTTCGAGGTGCGCCTGCCCAAGACGTGGATCGAGGCCAATCCGCTGATCGAATACAGCCTCGCGCAGGAGGCCGATGAATGGCAGCGGATCGGCAAGCGCTACAAGGTCGTCTACGACTGAAGAGCGGCAGAGCGTGGAGGTAGGGGCCGCCGCTCAGGCGGCCTGGATCATACGGCCTGGTTCAGGCCGAGGAAGTGGCGAGCGTAGCGCGGGTTCATGTCGTTCACGCGCAGCAGCGTCAGGAAGTCGGCCACGTTGAAATCCGGATCCCAGGCCGGCTGGCCGCAGATCTTTGCTCCGAGGCGCAGGTAGCCCTTGATCAGCGCGGGCGGCTCGACCTCGAGCTGCTGGTTCAGGTCCTCGACCGGCAGCGGCAGGCGCGGGAAGGCATGGTATTCGATCGGTGCCAGGTAGCGCTCGCTGAACAACCGGTGCAGGCTGGCCGCATAGTGGCCGCCGTCGCTCATCGGCACGCTGGCGCAGCCCAGCATCGACTCGATGCCCCAGCGCTGCAGGTACTCGCCCAGCCCGCCCCACAGCGCCATGATGACGCTGCCCGAGCGATAGTCGCGGTGCACGCAGGAGCGGCCCAGCTCCAGCATCTTGGGGCGCAGGTGGGAAAGGCGCACCAGGTCGAATTCCGATTCCGCATACAGGCAGCCCAGGCGCTTGGCCTGGTGCGGCGGCAGCACGCGGTAAGTGCCGACCACGCGCAGCGTGGCCATGTCACGCACGATCAGGTGGTCGCAGTAGCCATCGAACATGTCGATGTCCAGCTCTGGCACCGAAGACGTCAGGCGTGCGCCCATCTCTTCGGCGAACACCTTGTAGCGCAGGCGCTGCGCTTCGACTACTTCGTCCTGGTGGCGCGCCCACGCCACGCTGAGAGCAGGCGACTCACTTGCCTTATCCGATTGGCGATGAAGACGGCTCCGCGCCGTCTGGCCGCCAAGGCCATTGGGCAAAGAGTCGAAGAGCGGCTGGGTCGGCGTGGGGAGGTCTCGCATCAGTATGTCCTTTTGGTGACGAAACTGTTGCGATGCAATGTAGTGAGGTGCGGTGACAGTGCCGTGACCCGGCGATGACGCTTCCGTGACGTCCAGCGGGGGCGGGGCGCTGGTGCTGGTGGCGCCGATGCTCGGCCGGGCGGCTTCGGGGGGAGGGTCGGTCGGCGTGCTGGCGGGTTGGCGGGAACGATGGGGGTCCGACGAGCAATCCATGGGAAATCTCCGTGACACCTTCGGTCGATGCCCATGCGAGCCATGGCAAGGGCGGCGCGGCCAGAGGGCGGCGCCGTAGCGAACTCTAGGGAGCGGAGATTCCGGCTGCCATCAGCGATTTCAGATTTTGCAGGACGCGACCAGGCCGGCCATGCCAGAGGCCGCAGCCGGCTCATGCGGGCCGGCTGCAAGGGCGAAGTCGGAAATATCTGGGCTGCGTCAGAGAAATTCGGGGTTGATGACCGCGCGCAGCACGGTCTGCGCCTCGCTTTCGCGGGTCCGTCCGGTCAGCCACCAGATGCCTGCCTTGCGCACGCTCCAGTCCATCTCGTTGCCGGCCAGAAGCAGGCTGGCAACGCGGCCGATCCATGGCTGGTGCCCGACCACTACCACGTGCTCGGTGCGTTCGGGCCATTGGACCGCGGCAAGGACCGCGCTGACGTCGGCGCCGGGGGCCAGCGCTTCGACGATCTGCGCGTCGCCCGTCAGCGCCGCCGCAGTCTCGCGGGTGCGTACGGAGGGGCTGCACAGCACGCGCGTATCTGACGGCAGATGCGCACGCAGCCATTTGGCGGAGGCCTCCGCCTGCTTGCGGCCGCGACGCGTCAGGGGTCGTTGCAGGTCGGCGTGTCGGCTCAGGCTGAGGGCGTCGGGGAGGTCTTCGGCTTCGGCGTGGCGCCAGAGGATCAGGTTCATGTGGGGCGAGGCGATGGTGATGCTTCGAGTATGGTGAAGCTGCCCGACCGGCGCAAGCGCGCAAGAGCGGCTGAGCCGGCGCCGTCAATGACCGTAAACGAATTCGGGCCGCCCGTCGGGCAGCCCGCAAGTGTGTCCGGGCGCGGTGTCAACTGCATGACAGCGCGTCGGCAGCGCCCCGGAATCCACTTGTGACGGCGGGAGCGGTGGGCCCCGCCGTGCGAAGACTCAGGACTTGTGGCGGAAGTTGATGCGGCCCTTGGTCAGGTCGTAGGGCGACATTTCCAGGGTCACGCGGTCGCCGGCCAGGATGCGGATGCGGTGCTTCTGCATCTTGCCCGAAGCGTATGCCCAGATTTCCACGCCGTTTTCCAGCGTGACACGATAGCGGTTGTCAGGCAGGGCTTCCGACACCACGCCGCCAAATTCAATGAGTTCTTCCTTAGCCAATCTGCTTTCCTTTTCGGCAGCCCGCGAAGGCTGCATGGTTGCGTTATCAAAAATTCCGGTCCGGTTTGTTCGGCCCGAGGGCACGGTGCAAACCAGCGCATATTCACCATGCTGGCGAACCGCGCCATTGAAGTCGTTCGGGGCAGGCGCACGCGGACGGTCCCGCGCGGCGCCATGCGTGGCGCTAGATACTCGATCCATGCCGGTCGCGCCCCGGCCAGGCGAACGCGGATTGCCTGGCATGGACACTGCCGGTGACGGCCTGGGCGGCCGTTTCGCTACGCGGAGCAGGGCGGGCAGATGTACCCGGTGGTTCGCCAGTTCTGGTGTCGCCGCGGATGGCCGCGTCGGCTGCTGCTGAGCGCTCGCGAGAGCGCGCTGGTGAGAACGCCCGGTTACAGGGATGCACGGACACCCCGGGGCTACTTGCTCCTGTATTGTATCACGTGCGCAGTTGCAGCATTGCCCCGCGAACGCGGCAAGCCACGGGGCGACGGTCCTTGTGCAGTCACGATACGCGCGTTTTTGGTGATGTATGGGGCACGTTGCATATCCGGCATGCCTTGGTATTTGCCCCGTATGAGCTAGAACTAACTCGTACGGTTCGCCGGAAACAGCGGGGCCGGAATCTCGCAAGGAGACTGCCATGGAACTCCATCTGGACTCGCACCGCTACGTCCGCTGCAGGCCGGACTGGCGGGCCGCCGTGGTGGCCGGGCTGATCGCCGGCGCGGTCTACATGGTGCTTGAGTTGCTGACAGCGCGCTTCCTGATGTACCAGGGCGCCTGGGGCACGGTAAAAATGGTGGCGGCCATTATCCTCGGCCGCGAAGCGCTTTCCGCCGATGCCTTCAACTGGACCGTCGTGCTGTCAGCCGGCACGGTCCATTTCGCCCTGTCGATCATACTTTCGGCGGTGCTGGCGATGATCCTGGCGTCGTTCCGGCTCGATTCCAGCATGGGGCTGGCGTCGCTGGCTGGCATCGTGTTCGGCGTCGTGGTCTACCTGGTCAATTTCTATGTGTTCGGCCGCTATTTCAACTGGTTCGACGAGGCGCGCGGATGGGAAAGCCTGTTCGCCCACGCACTGTTCGGGCTGGTCGCAGCCGATGTGTACTGCAATCTCGAGCGGCGCCGCGGCGACACCGAGGGCCCGCGGCCGGCCTGAATGGTTGGCCTTGTGCTGGCGCGCCGGCCGTCTCCAACCGGCTGGCGCCTTCGGCTAGCCCATCTGGTTGATATGACGTTTGGCACCCCCGCACTACGCTAGAGGCAAACGACCATAGCGGCCGCCGCCAACGCGCCTTGCGGACGGCCACACCGGAGTGCCCATGCGGGTCGCAATCGTCAGTACCGAGACAACCGGGCTCACGCCAGCGGACGAGCCTGTCAGCATCGGCCTGCTGCTTGTCGAAGTGGCGCCGAGGGCGGGCAGTCTCGTGCGCGAAATCACTGACTACTACGGTTCGCAGGAGCCTACCGTGCCGATCAGCGAGGCTGCTACCGGCATGCACGGCCTCACGGCCGAGATGCTGCGCGGGCAGCGTTTCGATGTCGGCGCGATCCGCGCCATTGTCGAAGATGCCGACGTGCTGGTCGCCCATGGCGCCGAATTCAATGTCCGCATGCTGGAGAAAGTGCTGCCCGACATACAGCGCAAGCGCTGGCGCTGTTCCGTGCGCCAGGTGCGCTGGTCCCAGTATTTCCATGCGCCTAACCACAAGCTCGATACGTTGTGCGAACACCTGCGCATCTTCCGGCCACGGCCGCAGATTGCGCTGGACGACTGCCTGGCGCTGTCAAAGCTCTTGTTCCAGCAGATGGGGGCGGTAGGCCAGTCCACGCCGATGGGCTTCCTGCTGGCGCAGCCGGACTATGTGCCGCGGGCTGTCGCGCAAGGCCTGGCGGTTTCTCCGGTCAATGTGGCACCGCCAGTGCCCGTATCGCCACAACGGGACGGCGGCCCTGGCTGGCTGCCGCAGGTCGACAAACAACACGACGGCGCCAGCCGCGGCCTTATGCTGGCAGCCGTGCTGCTGCTCCTGACCGCTGCCGCGCTGATCTGGCCCGACATGATGCCGCGCTGGTGAGCGGGGCCGACGCAGTTGTGTGTGGGGGGCAGAAAAGAAAAACGGCCTGGACATCGCTGTCCAGGCCGTGTTCCTTGAAGCCAAAATCAAAACTGGTCGGGGCGACATGATTCGAACATGCGACCCTCTGATCCCAAATCAGATGCGCTACCAGGCTGCGCTACGCCCCGAAGCCGAGCATTGTAGCGTGCGCCGGCAGGGCCGGTCAATCAGGCGTACACGGCACCTGGCGGTACGCGAGCGGTTCGCGGGCGCGCTCCCCCTTTTGGCGGGGGCGCTTTGGCTTGACTTGGGTTTGCGCGCTGCGATAATCCGCACACCGCTTTAGTCCGACCGGCGTGATGTTGGGAATGCTGGTTTGCAGATTCCTTCCGGACTGACCTGATCACCATAACAAGAACGGCACTCCCTGCCCGGCGAGCGCCTTGGCGCGTTGGCTTTGCCGCTGGCAACGCCTCGGCGGCCCGACACAGGATATGCGGCAAACGATGACAACGGTCCGGCACAGGATCGGCATAAAAAGGGGGAAAGGTGGCGCCTGGCGGAGCGCCGTTTGTCGCCTTGGACGGGAATGAAGATGTTTCAGTCGCATATTGTGGTGCTCATCGCAGGGCTGTTCGCCTTGCAGATGGCGGTGGTTTGCGTCGTATTGCGTCGATCCGCGGGCATGGGCCGCAGCGGCCTGACGTCATGGGCACTGGGCAATGTCGCCGCGGCGACTGCCTCGGTTCTGGCTGCGGTGCGGGACGCGCGCCCCGCTTGGCTGGTGCCGGAGGCAACGGATCTCGCGTTGCTGGCTGCGCTCGCCTTGATGGCGATCGGGGCGCGTCATTTTGCCGGTCGCTCCGGCAAGGCCGGATTGCTGCTGGGAACCTGCCTGGCTGCCGCGGTCGGCGTGGCATGGCAGGTGGTGGCGCCCGGCATCCCCGAAGCGCCGCTGGCAGGCTTGCAGATGGCGCCGCTGCTGACGGCATGCCATATCGGCTTGCTGCTCGACGTGACCCGCAGCATTGGCCCATCGATGCGAACCGCGCGCGGCATCGGGCGCCTGGCGGCCACTTCGCTGGTGCTGATCGCCATTGCCGTGGCCGCGACCAACGCATGGACCATGGCATTGCCGGTTGCCGCGCTGGTGCAGGACGGCGGCTGGCCGCGGCCATTGCCGTGGGACGGCGAACTGGCCATGCTCAATGTCTTTGCGCTGGTCGGCCTCTCGGTCAGCTTTGCGCTGATGGCGCACGACCGGCTGCGGCGCATGCTTGAGCGGCGCGCGCGGCATGACGACCTGACCGACGTGCTGCTGCGAGGCGCCTTCTGGGAAGCGCTCGAACAAGCCTGCCTGCAGGCCGAGCGCCAGCGCAAGCCGTTGACCGTGGCCTTTGTGGACCTGGACCACTTCAAGGCGATCAACGATGTCTACGGCCACCTGGCCGGCGACAGCGTGCTGCGGCACTTCGCCGGGCTGCTGCGGCGTACCAGCGGCCCGCACGACGTGATCGGGCGACTCGGCGGCGAAGAATTTGCCATCGTCATGCCCGACTCCGGAATGGAGAATGGCCGGCTGGCCTGCATGCGGCTGGCGACCGCCGTGCGCGCGAGCCCTTGTCCTTCCGAGCCCGATGCGATTGCCTACACCGTCAGCATCGGCCTGGCCACGCGCAACCCCGGTGAGGGCGCCGACGCGCTGATGCGCCGCGCCGACCGCGCCTTGTATGACGCCAAGCTCAAAGGCCGCAACGGCGTATCCATGCACCCGGTTGCCGGCAACCATGCGCCGGCAGCGGGCCGCTACGTCACCCGCGCGAGCGAGCGCCTGGCGTCCTGAGCGCCGCGGATAAGCACTGCAGGCCGGCGCCGCGTTAGAATGCACGCCTTCGCGTCCTTGGCTCAGCTGGATTGAACGCTCGCCTTCCAGGCGAGCAGTCAGGGGTTCTTGTTTGGGTGGGGTTCTGGGTCCATATTTGGTAGAATCTCGGCCTCTTCATCAGGCCGCCCTTAGCTCAGTTGGATAGAGCACTCGCCTTCTAAGCGAGCGGTCGCGCGTTCGAATCGTGCAGGGCGGATTTTCCCATTCAGGGTTGCGTGCAACAGTGCGCCTGCCTTGCCTTCGGCCGCCGTCCATGCTTCAGGTGTCTCCTGCTGCAAAGATCTCGCGCAGCCATTGTGCAAAAACCCGAACCCGCGACGAGAGCTGGCGATTCTGCGAATACAGGACGGAGACAGGCATCGGCGGGCACGGGAAGTCCGGCAGCACGATTTTCAGCCGACCCGACGCCAGTTCCGTGACCACCCGGTAGCGGGGCACCTGCACCAGCCCTAGCCCCGCCACCGCCGCGCCGGTGTAGAGATCCGCGCCGGTCACCGAAACAATCGCGGGGAGCTGGACTGCCGTTATCTGGCCATTCGCCGTGAATTCGAGGGGGACCGCCTTGCCCGTCGCGCTGGACACATAGTTCACCGCCCGATGCGTCGCCAATGCGTGCAAATCGGGTGGCTCTCCATATTTCTCGAGATAGGCGGGGCTGGCGACGGTCACCTGCTCCAGCAGAGTGATCTGCCTGCCGACCATCGATGAGTCCTGCAGCTTGCCGGCTCGCAATACGCAATCGACGCCTTCGCGCACAAGGTCCACCAGGCGGTCGTCTTCGCCGATCTGCAGTTCGATCTGCGGGTACCGGGCCAGAAAGTCCGCGAGCGCCGGCATCACGAAATGGCGTGCCAGGGTCCCCTGCAGATTCACACGCAGCAACCCTTTTGGTGCCGTGTTCCGGAACGATCCCTCGGCCTCCTCCAGATCGGCGATCAGCCGCACGCATCGACGGTAGTACGCCTCGCCGTCATGCGTCAGCCGCACCGTGCGGGTGGTGCGCTCGAGCAGCCGCGTGCCGAGCCGCTGTTCCATGCGCTTAATCAGATTGGTGACGGTCGCGCGGGGTATCCGCATATCCTCGGATGCCTGCGTGAAGCTCTGCCGCTCGGCAATGCGCACGAAGGCCTGCATTTCCTGAAAGCGATCCATCAGACGCCCCTGTTGAATCCATTGTTAAAGTAAATGGAAATATATCGCCAGTTTAGGAGTAATTTTCTTTTGCATTGAATGGTCCAGTATTCGTTTCACCACCAACCCGAATGAGGAAACGGATCATGGGTGAAACCAACCACACCAAAGTCGCCATCGTTACCGGTGCATCGCGCGGCATTGGCGCCGCGGTCGCACTGCGGCTCGCACAAGACGGATTTGCCGTGGCCGTCAACTACGCTTCGAGCCCCGCCCAGGCGGAGGCGCTGGTCGCCAGCCTGCAAGCGGGCGGCGCCAAGGTCATTGCCGTCAAGGCAGATGTCTCGGTTGCCGCCGAAGTGCGGCGCATGTTCGAGGTCGTCGAGCAGCAACTCGGCAAAGCCGATGTGCTGGTGAACAACGCTGGCGTGCTGAAGACGGTGCCGCTGGCTGATACCAGCGACGCGCTCTTCGACCAGGCTTTCGGCATCAATGTGCGCGGTACCTTCAACACGCTGCGCGAAGCCGCCGCACACCTGAACGACGGCGGGCGTATTGTCAATTTCTCCAGCACCACCCTGGCCCTGAACATGCCCGGCTATGCGGTCTACAACGCGACCAAGGCAGCGGTCGAGTCGTTCACGCACGTGTTCGCCAAGGAGCTGCGCGGCAGGAACATCACCGTGAACGCGGTGGCGCCGGGGCCAATCGCCACGTCGCTGTTCCTCGACGGCAAGACTGACGAGCAGATCCAGGCGTTCGCAAAGATGCCGCCGCTGCAGCGGCTGGGCCAGCCCAGCGACGTTGCCGGCGTTGTGTCGTTTCTCGTCGGCCCTGATGGGGGCTGGGTGAACGGCCAGATCCTGCGTGCAAACGGTGGCGCCGCCTGACCGAACGCGTCCTCCAATTCATCCGTCGTCGCCGAACAGAGTTCGATCATGAAACAGATTGTTCTGGCTGCATTCAAATACGCCGTATAACAACTTGCACCACGCCGCGCGCGCACGCTGGCCTATAGTCTGTCAGCCAGCCATCGGCCCACCCAGGGCCGAGCCCTCACCGGAGATTGCGCGTGTCGACCACGGAAACCTATCTGATCGATTCCATCCGCCTCGCCATGGATAACGTGCGGGAGCGCAACACCTGGCCCTTCGGCGCCGTGGTGGTCAAGGATGGCAAGGTGCTGGCGCGCGCGGTCAACGAGGTGGAAGCCACCTGCGATCCCAGCGCGCACGCTGAAATGCAGGCAGTGCGCGCCGCGAGCCGGGCACTGGGCAAGCCCGACCTGAGCGGCTGCACGGTCTACGCCAGTGGCTACCCGTGCCCGATGTGCCTGACCGCGATGTACCTTGCCGGCGTCGGGGCGGTCTACTACGCCTACTCCAACGAAGACGGCGCGCCCTACGACCTGTCCGCGGAGCGCGGCTATGTGGAGCTGGCGCGGCCGATCGAACAGCGCGAGATGAAGCTGGCCTACCTGCCGGCGCGCGACGAAGGCCCCGACCTCTATGAGATGTGGCACGAACGGCAGGACCGCTAGGGCATAGGGAAGCCGCCTCCCTTTTTTTTCGCGCGACTGCATCGCCAGCTTGCAAGGCAACCACTGCCAGCCGCTGGCTCTGGGTTTGCCCAGGACGGTCGCCGAGACCGGCAGCCCGACCTGCGTGACGATCGGATCGTACAGATCGGCTGACAGCGTGCATGCGCGCCGTCAGCGCGCGACTTCCTGACGCAGATGCTCCAGCACCCGCGCAGCGCGCGGCGACAGTGGCCACTCGGCACGATGGACCAGCCAGAGCGTATCGACTGCGGGCGGGCCACAGTCGACCACCTTGACCGCCTCCGCATGCGCGAAGGCCTTGCGCGCGTATTGGTGGATCACCGTGAAGCCCAGGCCGCGTGCCACCGGTTCCAGGATCAGGCCAACCTGATTGCTGAAGCCACGGCAGGGCAGGCTGCGCACGCCAGGATTGCCCGGAAAGCGCCTGCCGAACAACCGGCTTGCCATCGCCTTGCCATCGGGGTGGTCGATAAAGCCGATGCGTTCCAGATCCTGCCAGGTGTGCACGTCTTCGTGCGCGGGCACGACAAGTTCCAGGCGCTCTTCGATAAACGGGCTCGCCGCGAGCCGTGCATCGTCCGGCTTCAGCGTGACCAACCCAAGCTCATAGTGGTTCTGCAGCACGGCTTCCACGACTTCATGGTCGGGCGCGAAGCGATGGCGCACGACCAGCCCGCGATTGGCCTGCTGGAAGGCCAGCAGAATCGGGTAAAGGTACAGGCCGATGCTGCCCGGCGTGATCAGCGAGACCTCGCCGCTGGTACTGTCGGCATCGGACAGCCGGGCATTCAGCCGCTCGCCGGCCTTGTCCATCTCGCGACAGTAGTCGAGCAGGGCGCGGCCGGCGGGGGTCAGTTCGATGGCGCGCGGGCGGCGGATCAGAAGCGGGCCGAACTGGCCTTCCAGATGACGCACATGCTGGCTGACGGCAGCCTGGGTCAGGTCGAGGCGGTCGGCGGTGCGGGTAAAGCTGCCCAGTTCAGACAGGGTGACGAAGGAGCGAAGCCACTGCGGGTTCACCATAATGAATATTTATTGATTCAATAACTGGCACGTTGTTTTCATTATAGTTCTGCGCGCCTACCATCTGGGCTCATGCAATGACGCAGGAACCCAATCACATGTCTGCCCTGTTTTCCCCGTTTGAATTGAAAGGTGTCACGCTGCGCAACCGCATTGCGATCCCGCCGATGTGCCAGTACAGCGCCGCCGACGGCATGGTCAATGACTGGCACCAGGCGCATTACGCCGGCCTGGCCCGTGGCGGTGCCGGGCTGGTGATCGTCGAAGCAACTGCGGTGTCGCCCGAAGGCCGCATCACCCCCGGCTGCACCGGGCTGTGGAACGATGCGCAGCAAGCCGGCATGGCGCGCATTGCCGCGGCGATCAAGGCCGGCGGCGCGGTTCCCGGCATCCAGATCGCGCATGCCGGCCGCAAGGCGAGCGCCAACCGGCCGTGGGAAGGCGACGACCATATCGCCGAGCACGATCCGCGCGGCTGGCAGACGCTGTCGCCATCGGCGGTGCCATTCGGCGCGCACTTGCCCAAGGTACCCAAGGCCATGACGCTCGACGACATCGCGCACGTGCAGCGCGATTTCGTCGCCGCGGCACGCCGTGCGCGCGATGCCGGCTTTGAATGGCTCGAACTGCATTTCGCCCACGGCTACCTGGCGCAGAGCTTTTTCTCGCGCCACGCCAACCAGCGCGACGATGCCTATGGTGGCGACCTGGCCGGCCGCAGCCGTTTCCTGCTGGAGACGCTGGCCGCGGTGCGCGAAGTGTGGCCCGCCGACCTGCCGCTGACCGCGCGCTTCGGCGTGATCGAATTCGACGGCCACGACGAGGAAACGCTGGCCGATTCGATCGAACTGGCGCGCGCCATGCGTGAGGGCGGGCTCGACCTCCTCAACGTCAGCGTCGGCTTCTCCACGCCCAAGGCGAAGATCCCCTGGGGGCCGGCCTTCCTTGCGCCAATCGCCGAGCGCGTGCGCAGCGAGGCGAGGCTGCCGGTGGCTTCGTCGTGGGGCATCGACAACCCCGTGCTGGCCGACCGTGCCGTCGCGGAGGGCAAGATGGACCTCGTCATGGTCGGCCGCGCGCTGCTGGCCAATCCGCACTGGCCTTACCACGCCGCCCAGCGCCTGCAGGTGCAGAAGCCATCGTGGGTGCTGCCGGCGCCTTACGCACATTGGCTGGAGCGCTACCAGCTGCAGGCCTGAACGCACGGGAAACGTGCCGGTGCGCCGGCACGTTTCGGCGATTTGCTTCACAATACGACCTTGCGCGCCGCACAGGAGCACGCTGGATCACCAGAGGCGGGGTCATCGACCCGCCCGGCAGCGGGCGGCATTCCGTAGAACCCTCTGCAATCCTGTACATGGCCGCCCCACATGCACACGCCGCCGCGGACGCCGTCCGCACGCCTGGCGCTCCCATCCCCACGTCCGCTGAACCGCCGGCACGCTCCGGCCGCCTCGCGCTGCTGGCGCTTGGCGTCGGCAGCTTCGCCATCGGCACCGGCGAATTCGTCATCATGGGCCTGTTGCCCGATGCCGCGCGCGACCTCGCCATCTCCATCCCTGAAGCCGGTCACCTGATCAGCGCCTATGCGCTGGGCGTGGTCATTGGCGCGCCGCTGCTGGCGGTGCTGGGCGCGCGCTGGCCCCGGCGCAACCTGCTGGTGGCGCTGATGGCGGTGTTCGCGGCGGGCAATCTCGCCAGCGCGATGGCGCCAGCCTACCTGTCGATGCTGGTGGCGCGGCTGCTGACCGGCTTCCCGCACGGCACGTACTTCGGCGTGGCGGCGCTGGTCGCCGCCGGGCTGGTGCCGCGCGAGCGGCGCGCGCAGGCGGTGGGGCTGGTGATGCTGGGCCTGACTACGGCGACGCTGGTCGGCGTACCGATCGCCGCGGCCGTCGGCACTTGGCTGGGATGGCGTTCCGCCTTCGTGATCGTGGGCGCCCTCGGCGCGCTGACGGCGCTCCTGGTCTGGCGTTGCGTGCCGTTCGCGCCGGCCGACCGGCACGCCAGCCCGCTGCGCGAGCTGTCGGCGCTTAAGCGCAAGCAGGTGTGGCTGACGCTGGGCATCGGCGCGATCGGGTTTGGCGGCATGTTCTCGGTGTTCAGCTATATCAAGCCGAGCATGCTCGAACTGGCGCATATGCCGGCCGCGGGAATCCCCGTGGTGCTGGCGCTGTTCGGCGTCGGCATGGTGGTGGGCAATCTCGCCGGTGCGCGGCTGGCCGACAAGGCGCTGATGCCGACCATCGGCGGCGTGCTGGCATGGACCGCACTGGTGCTGGGCGCCTTCACCTTCACCGCGCCACATGCGTGGCTGGCCGCCGCCAATGTGCTGCTAATCGGCACTGTGGTGGCACTAGGCCCGGCGCTGCAGATCCGGCTGATGGACGTGGCCGGCGATGCGCAGGCGTTGGCGGCCGCGCTCAACCACTCTGCGTTCAACATGGCCAATGCGCTCGGCGCGTGGCTGGGCGGCGTGACCATCGCCGCCGGCTATGGCTGGACCTCGACCGGCTGGGTGGGCTTGCTGCTGGCGCTGGGCGGCCTGGCCATCTATGCGTGGTCGGTGCTCGACATGGACCGCCGCGGCGCCACTGCTGCGGCTTGATCTCTGCTTTCGGCGCCAAGCCATCTGGCTGATGGTCTTGCGGAAGCGGTTCAGCGACAGGCCGAACAGCACCGTGCCGATGCCCAGCAGCGCCAGGAACGGCTTCCACACCACGTCGAGGCCTGCGCCGCGGAACAGGATAACCTGGCCCAGCGCGACGAAATGCGTGGTGGGCGCGGCCAGCATGATGTCCTGTACCAGCTGCGGCATGCTTTCGCGCGGCGTGGTGCCGCCGGAAAGCATCTGCAGCGGCGCACCATCAGCATGCCGGACTGGGGCATATTGCGCGCCAGCGTGGCCAGGAAAATGCCCATCGACGTCGTGGCGAACAGGTGCAGCAGCACCCCGCACATGAGCAGCGCGACCGAGCCTTCGATCGGCACGTGCAGCGCGCCACGTACCACCAGCACCAGCGACAGCATGGCGGCGAGCATCACCACCAGCCCCATCGACCACACCTTGGCAAGCATGATTTCGGCCGGTGTGACCGGCATTGCCAAGCCGCTGCCCCCGGCATGGCCAGGCCAAATCCATTGCATCAAGGTTGCCTGCCATGCCGAACCCGCTTCCGCAAGATCCTGCCGCCGCCACGCGAGCGGCGCGTCAGCGCCTGCCCGCCGAGGTGCGCAACCGCCAGATCCTCGACGCCGCGCTGGCGGTGTTTTCCGAACGCGGCTTCGAGGCCGCTCGGATGGACGATATCGCTGCCCGCGCCGGTCTCTCCAAGGGTGGCCTTTACGCCCACTTCCGCAGCAAGGACGAAATCTTCGAAGCGTTGTTGCGTCGCGCGCTAAGCCCGTCAGACCTCGACCTTGCCGCGCTGTGGGCCGCATCGCCCGACACGCGCCACTTTGCCCAGGCTTTCGTCTACCGCATCTACGACGACCTGATGCGGCCGGAGACATTGGCTGTGCAACGCCTGCTGGTGGCCGAAGGCACGCGCCTCCCCCACCTGAGCGCGCAATGGCAGCACGATACGGTCGAGGCGCTGGTGGCACAGCTCAGGCGCGTGCTGGCGCGTGGCGTGGCGGAGGGAAGCTGCCGCGCCGGTGTCGCCACGCGCCACCCGTGGCTGCTGCTGGCGCCGGTGGCCTACCAGGTGCTGTGGCAACTGGTGTTCGGCAAGGCCGATGCCGCCGCGCTGCAATCGCGGCGGCGAGAGCATATTGCCCTGGTGCGCGAACTGCTGGCCTAGGGCCGGCTGGTTCGCGCGAGAATGGGAAAACCTGCCAAGAAAAAGGGCGCCATCGCTGGCGCCCCTGTCGACTCCGGCGCTGCGGCCGGCAGTCCTGCCGTCAGGCGTCCGCGACGCTCGCGCCGACGATATTGAAGCCGCCGTCGACGTAGGTGATCTCACCGGTCACGCCGCTGGCCAGGTCGGACAGCAGGAAGGCCGCCACGTTGCCGACTTCCTCGATGGTCACGTTGCGGCGCAGCGGGGCAGCCTGCTCGAAGTGGCCCAGCAGTTTGCCGAAGTCCTTGATGCCGGAGGCGGCCAGCGTCTTGATCGGGCCGGCCGAGATGCCGTTGGCGCGGATGCCGCGCGGGCCGACCGACGAAGCCAGGTAGCGCACGCTGGCTTCCAGCGCGGCCTTGGCCAGGCCCATGGTGTTGTAGTTGGGGACCACGCGCTCGGCGCCCAGGTAGGTCAGCGTCAGCAGCGAGGCCTTGTCCGACAGCAGCGGCAGCGCGGCCTTGGCCAGCGCCGGGAAGCTGTAGGCGGAAATGTCATGGGCGATGCGGAAGCCTTCGCGCGACAGGCCCTCGAGGAAATCGCCGGCGATGGCTTCGCGCGGCGCGAAGCCGATCGAGTGCACCAGCCCGTCGAACTTCTCCCAGCGCTGGCCCAGCGCGGCGAAGGTCGCTGCGATCTGCTCGTCGCTGCCGACATCGCACTCGAACACCATGTCGGTACCGAATTCCTTGGCAAACTCGCTGATCCGGTCCTTGAACCGTTCGCCGACATAGGTGAAGGCGAGTTCGGCGCCTTCGCGCTTGCACGCGGACGCAATGCCATAGGCGATCGAGCGGTTCGAGAGCAAGCCCGTGATAAGGATCCGCTTACCTGCCAGAAATCCCATAAGTTCTCCAAGGTGGTGTATCAGGCACGCTTCCTGCGTCCGCCGTGCGGCCGTGAGCGTGCCCTGGCTGTTCTGCGGCCGTTTTATTGCGCCGCGCAGAGGGAATGTCCGGATGGCTGGCGCCACCCCGGACGCATGTAAAATTGTCTCATACTTGGCCCGGCCGCAGAACGCCGGGCCCCACAGGGTGATAGTGGAGGAATCCAACGGGATGCCTATTCAAGCACGTTGGCCGCTTCAGGCGGCATGGCAGTGCTTCCGGCGGGATGCGGTACTGCGGTTCGGGCTGGCGACCATGCTGGCAACGGGGGTCTCCCTGGTCTGTCTGGTCTCTTCTCCGGCCATGGCGGCGCATGGGTTCGCCTTGCACGGAGACCTGAAGTACGCCGAAAATTTCCCGCACTTCGATTATGTCAATCCCAACGCCCCGGCCGGCGGCACGCTCACACTCGCCAATCCGGACCGGCGCACCAGCTTCGACAAATTCAACCCGTTCACGCTGAAGGGCACTTCGGCGCCCGGGCTTAATGCGCTGATGTTCGAATCGCTGCTGGTCAGCAGCGCCGACGAGACCGCCAGCGCCTACGGCCTGCTGGCCGAGGACGTCACCGTTGCGCCGGACGAGCTGTCGGTCACCTTCCGCATCCGCCCGCAGGCGCGCTTCTCCAACGGCGACCCGGTGCTGGCATCGGATGTCAAATATTCCTATGACATGCTGATGAGCAAGGCGTCGAGCCCCGGCTACCGCAGCATGTGCACCGACGTCAAGGCGGTGGTGGTGACCGGCGAGCGTACGCTGCGCTACGACTTCAAGCAGCGCAACCGCGAACTGCCGCTGATCGTTGGCGCGCTGCCGGTGTTCTCGAAGAAGTGGACCGCCAAGGTGCCGTTCGATAAGCTGACCTTCGAGCCGCCCATCACCAGCGGCCCCTACCTGATCGAGCGCTACGACGCAGGCCGCGGCATCATCTTCAAGCGCGCTTCCAACTACTGGGGCAAGGACCTGGCGGTGCGCCGCGGCACCTTCAACTTCGCGCGCGTGGTCTACCGCCTGTACAAGGACGAGACCGCCAAGCTGGAGGCCTACAAGGCCGGCGAATTCGACGCCATCGTCGAGTACCGGGCCAAGAACTGGGCCAAGAGCTACCAGGGCACGCGCTTCCGCAGAGGCGATCTGATCAAGACCGAATTCCCGCACCGCAATGGCGCCGGCATGCAGGGCTTCGTGATGAACATGCGCAAGCCGGTGTTCCAGGACGTGCGCGTGCGCCAGGCGCTGATCCTGGCGCTGGACTTCGAATGGCTCAACCGGCAACTGTTCTATGGCGCCTACAAGCGACTGGACAGCTGGTTCTCCAACAGCGAACTGGCCGCCAGCGCCACCTTCGACGGCCGTCCCGGACCCGCCGAGCTGGCGCTGCTGGAGCCGCTGCGCGCCGAGCTGCCGCCCGAAGTCTTCGGCCCCGACGTGGTGCAGCCCAGCACCGCGGCGCCGCGCTCGCTGCGCGACAACCTGCGCCTGGCCCGCCGCCTGCTGGCACAGGCCGGCTGGACCTACACCGACGGTGCGCTGCGCAACGCCAAGGGCGAACCGCTGGTATTCGAGTTCCTGGACGATGGCGGCGCCATGAGCCGCGTCATCACGACCTATGTGCGCAACCTGGAAAAGCTCGGCATCCAGGTGCACCAGCGCACCACCGACTTTGCGCTGTACCAGAAGCGGCTGGAAGACTTCGATTTCGACATGGTGTCGATCCGCTTCCCCGACTCGCAGAGCCCGGGCAACGAACTGCGCGATCGTTTTGCCAGCGAGGCCGCCACCACGCCCGGCTCGGACAACCTGTTCGGGTTGAAGTCGCCGGTTGTCGACAAGCTGGTCGACAACCTGCTGCATGCCCATACTCGCCAGGAGCTGATCACCGCCGGACGCGCGCTCGACCGGGTGCTGATGCACGGCTACTACATCGTTCCCAACTGGTACAGTGCGTCGCACCGCGTTTCGTACCGCAAGGAGCTGGCGTACCCGGAACGGCTGCCTCATTTCTACACGGCCGAAGGCTGGATCCTGAGCCAGTGGTGGCGCAAGGACCTCAAGCCGCAAGCGCGCTGATGCACTGGCACGCGCCTGCGCATGCCCTGACGAACGAAACAAGGACCGGCCGATGCTTGCCTACCTGCTCAAGCGCATCCTGCTGATGATCCCGACGCTGATCGGCGTCATCACGCTGACCTTTGTCGTCATCCAGTTCGTCCCGGGCGGCCCGGTCGAGCAGATGATGATGGAACTGAAAGGGCGGGGCGGCGCCGGCGAAGCCAGCGGCGGCGGCGCCGAATACCGCGGGCGCCGCGGCGTCGACCCCGACAAGATCAAGGAAATCCAGGCCCTGTATGGCTTCGACAAGCCGCCGCTGGAGCGCTACTTCCTGATGCTCAAGCGCTTCGCCCAGTTCGACCTGGGCCAGAGCTATTTCCAGCACCGCAGCGTGTGGGAGCTGGTCAAATCCAAGCTGCCGGTCTCGGTCAGCCTGGGTTTGTGGACCTTCTTCCTGACCTACCTGATATCGGTGCCGCTCGGGATCTCCAAGGCGATCCGGGCGGGCAGTCGCTTCGACGTGGTGACCAGCATCATCGTGCTGGTCGGCTACGCCATCCCGGGCTTCGTGCTGGGCGTGCTGCTGCTGGTGCTGTTCGGCGGCGGCACCTTCGTGCAGTGGTTCCCGCTGCGCGGGCTGACCTCCGACAACTGGGAGCAGCTGTCGCTGATGGGCAAGGTAATGGACTACCTGTGGCACCTGGTACTGCCGATCACCGCCTCTGTGGTGGGCAGCTTCGCCGTGGTGACCATGCTGACCAAGAACGCCTTCCTGGAGGAAATCCGCAAGCAGTACGTGCTGACCGCGCGCGCCAAGGGCCTGGGCGAGCGCCGCGTGCTGTGGAAGCATGTGTTCCGCAACGCGCTGATCCCGCTGGTGACCGGCTTCCCGGCGGCCTTTATCGGCGCCTTCTTCACCGGCTCGCTGCTGATCGAGACGCTGTTCTCGCTCGACGGGCTGGGCCTGCTGTCGTATGAGGCCGTGCTGCGGCGCGACTACCCGGTGGTGCTCGGCACGCTCTACCTGTTCACCCTGATCGGGCTGGTCACGCGCCTGATTTCCGACGTCTGCTACGTGCTGGTCGATCCCCGCATCCATTTCGAGGGCCTGCACCGATGAAACCGTTCTCGCACGCGGTGCCCAACGGCCTGCCGCATTCGCCCTCGCCGCGCCAGCGCGCCTGGCAGCGCTTCCGGCGCAACCGGCGCGGCTACTGGAGCCTGGTGATCTTTGTCGTTATCTTCGTGCTGAGCCTGGGCGCGGAGTTGCTGTCCAGCAACCGCCCGCTGGTGGTGCGCTACCAGGGCGACTACTACTTCCCGATCGTCAGGACCTACCCGGAGACGACCTTCGGCGGCGACTTCCCGACGCCGGCCGACTATCTGGACCCGTATATCCGCGACCGCATCACCACCAACGGCAACTTCGCGGTCTTCCCGTTCAACCAGTATTCGTACGACTCGCTCAACTACTTCGCCAAGGAGCCCAACCCGGCGCCGCCCTCGGCCGAGAACTGGCTCGGCACCGACGACCGCGGCCGCGACATCCTGGCGCGGCTGCTGTACGGCTTCCGCGTGTCGGTGCTGTTCAGCCTGGCGCTGACCGTGATCGGCGTGGTGATCGGCACGCTGACCGGGGCGCTGATGGGCTTCTTCGGCGGCCGCTTCGACCTGTTCTCGCAACGTGCCATCGAGATCTGGAGTTCGATGCCCGAGCTGTACCTGCTGATCATCTTCGCCTCGATCTTCGAGCCCAGCCTGGCGCTGCTGATCATCCTGCTCTCGCTGTTCGGCTGGATGGGGCTGTCCGACTACGTGCGCGCCGAGTTCTACCGCAACCGCTCGCTTGACTACGTCAAGGCGGCGCGGGCGCTGGGCTTGTCCAATGTGCAGATCATGTGGCGCCATATCCTGCCGAACAGCCTGACCCCGGTGATTACGTTCCTGCCGTTCCGCATGAGCGCAGCGATCCTGGCGCTGACCAGCCTGGACTTCCTTGGCCTGGGGGTGCCGCCGACCACGCCGAGCCTGGGCGAGCTGCTGGCGCAGGGCAAGGGCAACCTCGATGCGTGGTGGATTTCGCTGTCGACTTTCACCGTGCTGGTGGTGACGCTGATGCTGCTGACCTTCATGGGCGACGCGCTGCGCGATGCCTTCGACACCCGCCTGGGACTGGCTGCGCTGCGTGGCCGGGTCGAACCCAAGGTCCCGGCCGGCGCGCCGACTGGCACGGCACCGGGGGTGACGCCATGAGCGCCTTTTCGTCAGTCGCGCCAGTCCTCCAGCCAGGCGCTGGCGCCACGCACGCCGCGGCGCCGGCGCCTGGCTCCACGCTGATGTGCGTCGACAAGCTATCCGTCACCTTTGGCCACGGCGAACATGCCACCCGCGCGGTGCGCGAGGTCAGCTTCGACCTGCGCGCCGGCGAGCGCTACGCGCTGGTCGGCGAGTCCGGCTCGGGCAAGACCGTGACCGCGCTGGCTATGCTGCGGCTGGTGGAAGACGCGTACTACGATGGCGCGATCCGCTTCGAAGGCAAGAATTTGCTCGACGTCTCCGACCGCGAGATGCGGGGAATCCGCGGCGCCGAGATCGCGATGATCTTCCAGGAACCGATGACGGCGCTGAACCCGCTGTACACGATCGGTAACCAGATCGTCGAAACGCTGGCGCTGCACGAAGGCCTGGACCGCCGCGCCGCGCGCGAGCGTGCCATCGCGCTGCTGGAGCGCACCGGCATCAGCGACGCCGCCCACCGTTTCGACAGCTTCCCGCACCAGTTGTCAGGCGGCCAGCGCCAGCGCGCCATGATCGCCATGGCGCTGGCATGCCGGCCCAAGCTGCTGCTTGCCGACGAGCCCACCACAGCGCTGGACGTGACCATCCGCGCCCAGATCATGGACCTGCTGCGCGACCTGCAGGCCGAATTCGGCATGGCGGTGATGCTGATCACCC
This sequence comes from Cupriavidus sp. NPDC089707, assembly GCF_044748965.1. Classification (NCBI taxonomy): domain Bacteria; kingdom Pseudomonadati; phylum Pseudomonadota; class Betaproteobacteria; order Burkholderiales; family Burkholderiaceae; genus Cupriavidus; species Cupriavidus sp. NPDC089707. Next base: position 390,850 of record NZ_JBIVHB010000003.1, on the reverse strand, counting down.
ACGACCTGAACCTGGTGCGTTCCTTTGCGCAGCGCGTGGGCGTGATGGAGAAGGGCGTGCTGGTCGAGACCGGCGAGACCGGCCAGGTATTTGCCGCGCCCCAGCACCCGTACACGCGCAAGCTGATCGACAGCCGCCCGAAGCGCGAGGTGCTGCCGCTGGTGCCGCTGGCGCCGGTGCTGCTGGAGGCGTGCAACCTGAGCGTCAACTACGCGCGCAAGCGCCGCGGCCTGGCCGGCTGGTTCGGCAAGGACCAGTTCGCGGCGGTCAAGGATGTCGATTTCCAGCTGCGCGAGGGCGAGACCATCGGCATCGTAGGTGAATCCGGCTCGGGCAAGACCACGCTGGCGCATACCGTGCTTGCGCTGCAGCGCAAGGGCGCGGGCACCATCCATTTCCTGGGCCGCAGCTTCGACGACGCCACGCGCAAGGATCGCTGCCAGCTGCGCTCGCGCATGCAGGTGGTGTTCCAGGATCCGTTCGGCTCATTGGCGCCACGCATGACCATCGAACAGATAGTCGGCGAAGGCCTTGCGCTGCACCAGCCCGGCCTGTCGCGCGAGGCCACGCGTGAGGGCGTGATCGACGCCCTGCGCGAAGTCGGGCTCGACCGCACCGCGCTGGGGCGCTATCCGCACGAGTTTTCCGGCGGACAGCGCCAGCGCATCGCGATCGCGCGGGTGCTGATCCTCAAGCCCCAGGTGCTGGTGCTGGACGAACCGACCTCGGCGCTGGACGTCTCGATCCAGCAGCAGGTGCTGGCGCTGCTGTCCCAGCTGCAGCACAAGTACAACCTCAGCTACCTCTTTATCAGCCACGACCTGGCAGTGATCCGGGCCATGGCCCACCGGGTCATCGTGATGAAGGCGGGGGAGGTGGTCGAAACCGGGGAAACCGAGGCGGTGCTTGGCGCGCCGCAGCATCCCTATACCCGCAAGCTGATGGCCGCGGCGCAGGTTGGTGCAGCCTGACTGTGGTGCCTTGCTGCATGGCTTTTCACGCCGCCGGTCTGGCGGCGTTTTTATATGCGCAATCCGATAAACAAGATGCAAAATTCGGCCTATATCGTTGATTTGCAAGTCAAATCCGGCGAATTTGTAACGAACTTTGACATGTGAATGGCAACCCTTTACCATCCCGCGAGTACTACTTTTGGGGGTGGTGTCTCCGGCGCATTGAATCGTGCACTGCACGTCGACAGTGCATCGCCGGGGTGTCGTGAGGCAATTGCGCCTTTTCTGTCTGGCGCGAATGTTGCGTAACGTCCTCCCCGTAGTGCCGGCGTGGTGCACACGCCGTACGCAGATACCCAGCAGCCCCGGACTTTGTGCCGGGGCTTGCTTTGGAAACGATCAACGGGAGAACCAATGCAGCGATCGGTACTTCATTCCCTGGCGCGCGCCGCCGTCGGAATTGCCATTGCCTGCGGTGCGACTGTGTCGAATGGAGTGCTGGCGGACACGGTGTTCAAGGACGCCGACGCCCGTATCGATGCCACGGCCTCGGCCGCGGACTCGCATGCGGAAGGCAAGCGTGGCTTGCTGTCGTCGGTGGTGAACTCCACCAGCAACGTTGCCAGCAAGGCTGGCGACCTGGTCATGAACGCGTTGGGCCTGATCGGCGTGCGTTACCGTTTCGGCGGCAACAGCCCCGAATCCGGCCTGGACTGCAGCGGCTTTGTCCGCTACGTGTTCCATGACACCTTCGGCTTCATGCTGCCGCGCCGCTCTGTCGAAATCAGCCGTGTCGGCACCAATGTGGCGACAAGCGACCTGCGTCCGGGCGACCTGGTGTTCTTCAACACCATGCGCCAGACTTTCTCGCACGTCGGCATCTATATCGGCGACAACAAGTTCGTGCACGCCCCCTCGACGGGCAGCAAGATCCGTGTCGACGACATGCGCGCCGCGTACTGGGTGACGCGCTACAACGGCGCGCGCCGTATCGAGGACGATGGCCATAGCCGCAGCGAAAGCCTCGGCGACATGGTCGAGACGCTCAAGCGCTACGACCCCAAGGCCGTACGCGCCACCATGTACGGCGGCTGAGCTTTACAGCAACGCCACCAATAAAAAGGACTGCCGCGGCAGTCCTTTTTGTTTTTCTGCTTCGGGCGCCGCTATTGCGTGGCGACCGTGCTGGCCGGCTGCAGCCGCGCCTGCTCCAGCTTCTGCCGCAGCGTGGCCATCACTGCGGCCGTCGCCTGTTCGCCTGCCAGCACCGCGCGATTGCGTGCGTTGAAGTCGCTGCCACTCATGTCGGGCAGTTCGGGGCGGATCACCACGTCGGCGCGCGACAGCGCCATCTTGTTGATCGACTGGCCCATGATTGCGGTGGTTTGCAGCAGCACGCCGCTCTGGCCGGCGTTTTTCTGCGCAGACGGGTCGGCGGAGATATTCACCGCGATGACGAAGTCGGCGCCCATGGCGCGGGCCGAGTCGACCGGCACTGGCTCGACCAGGCCGCCGTCGACGTAGTCATGCCCCTGGATCGACACCGGCTGGAACACCCCTGGCACGCTGCTTGAGGCGCGCACCGCCTGCCCGGTATTGCCGCGGCGGAACAGGATCTTCTCGCCGGTTTTCAGGTCGGTGGCGACGATGCCCAGCGGCAGTTTCATCGCTTCGATTGGCCGGTTTTGCACCTGGCGGTTGACGTAGTTCTGCAGCGCCTCGCCCTTGAGCCAGCCGCCGAAGCGGGTGCCGAAGGGCAGGGCCCAGTCGGCGATCGACGCCTCGTCCATGGTCAGCGCCAGCTTGTTCAGCTTGAAGCCGTCCAGGCCGCTCGCGTACAGCGCGGCCACGACCGCGCCTGCGCTGGTGCCGGTCACCAGGTCGGCATGGATCCCCTGGGCCTCGAGCGCCTTGATTACGCCAATATGGGCAAAGCCGCGCGCGGCACCGCCGCCAAGCGCCAGGCCGATCTTGATCGGGCGCGGAGCGGGCGGGGCGGCGGGGGTGGTTGCCACCGGCGGCGCAGTGCGCGGGCCGAAGGCGCAGCCCGCCAGCAGGGCGGCCACGGAGAGACCGAGGAAATGACGTCGTTGCATGAAGCGGGATCAGTAAATCAGGGGTGACCGGTAATGCGGTGGCATGTGATGCCGGCGCTGCTTGCGTCGGCATGCCGGTCGACCGGCACGATCTCAGACCGGTGCAAGCATAAATGATACCGCGCACGCCTGGCGCCATGCGCAGGGGCGGCGGAACGTGCTTGTATAATGCAAAGCCTGCACATACCAGCCCGCGCGCGCCGCTGCGCGCGGGCTTTCTTGTTTCTGCCCCTGACCATGACCCAACGCGTCCGCACCCGCTTTGCGCCGAGCCCGACCGGCTTTATCCACCTCGGCAATATCCGCTCCGCGCTCTATCCCTGGGCCTTCGCCCGCCGCATGAAGGGCGACTTCATCCTGCGCATCGAAGACACCGACGTCGAGCGTTCGTCGCAGGAAGCGGTCGATGTGATCCTGGAAAGCATGGCCTGGCTGGACATGGACATCGACGAAGGCCCGTTCTACCAGATGCAGCGCATGGACCGTTACCGGGAGGTCGTGGCGCAGATGGTCGACGCGGGCCTGGCCTACCGCTGCTACATGAGCACCGCGGAACTCGACGCACTGCGCGAAGCCCAGCGCGAGCGTGGCGAGAAGCCGCGCTACAACGGCTTCTGGCGTCCGGAAGAGGGCAAGGTACTGCCCGAGCCCCCGGCCGGCGTGGACCCGGTGATCCGCTTCAGGAACCCGATCGGCGGCAGCGTGGTGTGGGACGACGCGGTCAAGGGGCGCATCGAGATCTCCAACGACGAACTCGATGACCTGGTGATCGCGCGCCCGGACGGCACACCCACCTACAACTTCTGCGTGGTGGTGGACGATCTCGACATGAAGATCACGCACGTGATCCGCGGCGACGACCACGTCAACAACACCCCGCGCCAGATCAACATCATCAGCGCGCTCGGCGGCACCGCGCCGGTCTACGCGCACCTGCCGACCGTGCTGAACGAGCAGGGCGAGAAGATGAGCAAGCGCCACGGCGCCATGGCCGTGACCGGCTACCGCGACGAAGGCTACCTGCCCGAAGCCGTGCTGAACTATTTGGCACGCCTGGGCTGGGCCCATGGCGATGCCGAGATTTTCTCGCGCGAGCAATTCATCGAGTGGTTCGACCTCGAGCACCTAGGCAAGTCGCCGGCGCAGTACAACCCGGAGAAGCTGGCCTGGCTGAACAACCACTACATCAAAGTCGGCGACAACCAGCGCCTGGCCGGGCTCACGCAGCCGTTCGTTGAGGCGCTCGGCGGCAAGGTGGAAGGTGCCGATCTGGTCGGCGTGGTGGCCCTTGTGAAGGATCGCGCCAACACGCTGAAGGAGGTCGCGCAGGCCGCGCTGCTGTTCTATCGCGGCGAGCCGCAGGCGGATGCCGCGCTCAAGGCCGAGCATCTGACGCCGGAGATCCAGCCCGCGCTGGCCGCGCTGTCCAGCCAGCTTGCCGCGCTGCCCGAGTGGAAGCGCGAGGCCATCAACGCGACCTTCAAGGCGGTGCTTGCCGAGTTCGGCCTGAAGATGCCCAAGCTGGCCATGCCGGTGCGCCTGCTGGTGGCGGGCCAGCTGCAAACGCCGAGCATTGATGCGGTGCTCGAACTGTTCGGCCGCGACACGGTCCTGCGCCGCCTGGGCGCCGGTATCGCCGCGTAAAAAATCTCGCAAAAGTCCGTGCCGGGGGCTTGCGCTCCGGGCCGGAGTTGCGCATAATCTCGTTCTCCCTGCAGCGCGGTCCCTGACCAAGCGGGCTAGCGGATCCGCAAGGATCTACGCGGTCTCCAAGCTTTTAGAAAGCAAAGAGAAAAGCGGAAAAAGTTAAAATGGGAGCTTGCAAAGATTAGTGGTTGATATATAATCTTGGCTTCGCTTGAAACGGTGGTTAAGAAAAGCGAAAATACGCAAGTTGCAGTAAATGGAAGTACCATGGGGCTATAGCTCAGCTGGGAGAGCGCTTGCATGGCATGCAAGAGGTCAGCGGTTCGATCCCGCTTAGCTCCACCAAGATTTAGGTGGCATCCAGTCAGTATCGGATGGCGCCAGACGGAACGTGTTGAAAAACAGGTTTCTGTCCCCTTCGTCTAGAGGCCTAGGACATCACCCTTTCACGGTGAGTACAGGGGTTCGAATCCCCTAGGGGACGCCAAAACAGCCGGGCGTAATCAGACGTCCAGCAGTTGTTTCAAGCCATACGCTTGAAACGACGCCGACTAAGGAGTGGTAGTTCAGTCGGTTAGAATACCGGCCTGTCACGCCGGGGGTCGCGGGTTCGAGTCCCGTCCACTCCGCCAAATCTAAACCCGCATGGTTAATCGCCATGCGGGTTTTTCTTTTAGGGTGAGGGATTATGTTGATAATCGCCGCGGCAACAGTAAAAAATGTTGCAATCGTTGCGGAAATCGACATATAATCTTTGCTTCGCTGCAAGCACAGCAGTTTGTGAATGTAGCGAAAGCGCAGATCAGGCAGTTGCCTGTAAGGGGCTATAGCTCAGCTGGGAGAGCGCTTGCATGGCATGCAAGAGGTCAGCGGTTCGATCCCGCTTAGCTCCACCAAGGATTCGGGAGGCGTCAAAAAAGATGCTTCCCAAGCGTGAAAAAGTCTGTTAGCATGTTGGACTTTCCAGCGCACGACAGAAAACGCGTTGTAAAACAAGTTTCTGTCCCCTTCGTCTAGAGGCCTAGGACATCACCCTTTCACGGTGAGTACAGGGGTTCGAATCCCCTAGGGGACGCCAAAACAGCCGGGCGTAATCAGACGTCCAGCAGTTGTTTCAAGCCATACGCTTGAAACGACGCCGACTAAGGAGTGGTAGTTCAGTCGGTTAGAATACCGGCCTGTCACGCCGGGGGTCGCGGGTTCGAGTCCCGTCCACTCCGCCAAATTAAACGCCCGCGCAAGCGGGCGTTTTTCTTTCCTGCTCCAGGTTTATTACGCCTCAGTATCGAGGCGCGGCTGCGGCAAGCGCGGGCGCGTCATCGAAGCATACGATCGCCTCAGTCCCCTCAGTCCCCTCAGTCCCCTCAGTCCCTCAGCCCTTCTCGTCGGTGCTTACTCGCGCGAAATACCGCACCAGCAATCCGCCGGCAATGGCGAGACTTATGCTGTTTGCCAGCCAGAATCCGCCGGCCCCGTGCGTGAACGCCGGCAGGCCTTCAATCAGTCCGAACCCCAGCACATAGCCGCCGCCCAGTCCGATACCCCACAGCGACCCCGCATAGATCAGCGTCGGAATCACCGCGATCTTATAGGCACGCAGGACAAACGCCGTCATCACCTGCACGGCATCGAACGCCTGGTAGAAGGCCACGAACAACACCAGCGGCAGTGCGGCCGCCACCACGGCAGGGTCGCTCGCATAGGCGTGCAGGATGGGCTCGCGCAGCAGCCACAGCAGCGCACCGGTCAGCATGGCCAGTGCCGCTGCCGCGCGGATGCCGCGCCAGGCAATGCGGCTCGCTCCGGCGAGATCGCGTGCGCCGATATGCTGCGCGACCAGCGTCGACGTGGCGATGGCTAGCGACAGTGGCAGCATGTAGGCAACGGCGCCCAGGTTGGCGATGATCTGGTGTCCCGCCAGCGTGACCGTGCCCAGCCGCGTGATAAAGATCGACATCAGCGTGAACGAAGTGATCTCGATCAGGTAGGTCAGCCCCATCGGCACGCCCAGACGCAGCAGCGCACGCAGCGGCGCGGCTGCCGGCCAGCTCCAGGTGGCAAAGATCCGCAGCGGCTGGTAGCCAGCGCTATAGCGCAGGATCAGCAACCCGGCGATGCACCATGCCCAGCTGATCAACGTCGAGGCCAGCCCGCAGCCGGGCCCGCCCATGGCGGGCACACCCAGGCCGCCGTGGATAAACCAGGCATTGAGCGGAATCTTCAGCGCCAGTCCGCCGACCTGCAGCACCGTGACCATGATCGGGCGCGACATCGCATTGTTGAGCGCCGAATAGATGCGGAAGCCGAGGGCCGCGGGCAGCCCGAACGCGCCGAAATGCAGGTAGGCGGTGGCCTTGTCCACCAGTTCGGGTGGCGCCTTGGCGAAGGCCAGCAACGGCGCCGGGAAGGCCAGCAGCAGCACGCCGGGGATCGCCAGCGCGGCACCCAGCCACGCGGCCTGCCGCACTTCCGCACCGATCGCTTCGACGCGGCCGGCGCCATAGAGCTGGCCGGCGACAGGCGCAAGTGCCTGCAGCACGCCCATCAGGCTGATATAGACGGTGACGTAGATTGAACCGCCGAGGCCGACGGCGGCGAGATCGGTGGCGGAGGCGCGGCCGGCCATCACCGTGTCGATGACGCCGAAGGCGATCACGGCCAGCTGGCCGGCCAGTACCGGCGCGGCCAGGCTGAAGATGCGGCGAAGGTCTTGGATCAGGGTCATTCAGGCCTCAGGGGCAATGTCAGGGGCGTTGACCGGGCACGATGCCCGCAGCCGCCTGCGGCCGGAATGGTTCGATGGCGCTGCGGTGCGCTGCGGGAGTTCGTGCCGGTGATGGGATCAGGGTTGCCGCGGCAGGCGGCGGCGCGGCAGGTCGGGACGCGGGTGCACGGCGCGCGCGGTGTCGACCAGCCGGTACATGCGGAAGCGCTCGTCCCGGTCCGCGGGGCGGCGGCCTTCCCAGATCAGCCGCCACTCGAAATGCGAGATATTGCCGGGCTCGCCGTAGTCCACCGCATCGTGGCGCAGCAGCACGTCGCAGCCGTCGCTGGGTCCGCCAAAGCGGATATGGCCGAAGTAGGCGAACGACGCCAGCTGCGCATCGCCCATGCGGATCGGCTGCACGCACTGATATGCGGGCGGCAGCGCCATCGCCGCGGCCTGCGCCACGTCACGGTAGGTCTTGCCGTAGTTGATCGACGGCAGCCACAGCGTCATTGCCATCACCCACATCAGCGTGGTGCCGGCGGCTGAGATCACCACCGGCCGCCAGATCTGCTTGGGCGCGCGCGACAGGCGCCAGCGCACGATCAGCACCCAGGCAATGGTCGCCGCCAGCGCGATCAGCACCGCAGTGATCGTGAACTCATGCTGGTAGCCAGGCAGCTGGCGAAACACGTTGCGCGCGACGCGCGGCGGCCAGCCGGTGGTCTTGGCGATCCACATGAACCAGACCGTGCCGCCGAAGATGGTGAAGAACAGCAGCGCGAACCAGTCGATCGCGTTGATCACGCCGCGCGCCAGCGTGGGCAGTGCGAAGGCTGCCAGCACCGCCATCGGCGGCAGCAGCAGGATGAACTGCACGTCGCCGCCACTGCGTTGCAGGAACAGCAGCACCACAACGGGCAGCAGTACCGCCAGGGGCATTGCCACGTGGGCGGCGCGGCGCATGCCTGCCCAGGCTACCCATGCCCATGCCGCGATCGGCCAGACCGGCCACGTGTACAGGAACAGGTTGCGCATGTTGAAGCCGAACGTCTGCATGTTCGGCGAACCATAGTTGCGCCGGTCGTAGCGCGCCCATTCGCGGATAAAGGTGACGGCCTCGGTGCGGTCCGTCGCACCGAAATACGCCGCAGCCAGCCAGGCCGCGACGATCAGCAACGCCAGTGGGATGCCGATGGCGGCAAGCCTCCGCCACGGCAGCGGCTTGCAGACCAGCGCGCAGACGGCAGTGCCGAACAGCAGCGCCAGCGGCAGGATGGGGCCGCTGGCCAGCGCCAGGCCGCCGAGTGCGGCGCCGTAGACCAGACTGCCCATCAGCGGCTTGTCGAGGCTGCGCACCAGCGCGTACAGCGCCAGCGCGATAAAGGCCACCTGGCCGACCTGCGGCGTGGTCTCGTGCCCGCGCATGGCCAGGCCGACACAGGCCAGGAAAATCAGCAGCGCGCCGTCGGCCAGCGTGCGGCCATAGTCGCGCGCATTGGGCTGGCCGCCGAACGCATAGGCGAACGGCTGGACCTCGTCGCGCCGGCCCAGCAGGTAGGTGCTGTACCAGATGCAGGCGCAGGTCGAGAAGAAGAACAGGGCGGTAGCAAGGCGCGCGGCGTCGGTGGGTCCCAGCCAGCTGCCGAAGCCGCGGATCATCAGGGCGCCGATCCAGAAAACCAGCGGGCCGTCCGCCGTGAACGGTCGGCCAACGATGTTCGGCATCAGCCAGTCATGCAGGCCGCCGGTGGCCAGTTGCCACATCACGCCGAAGCCGGCGGCGTCCTCGTTTTTCCACGGATCGCGGCCAAACAGGCCGACCAGGCCGTAGATGATGCAGATCGCCAGCAGCAGGGCGCGCGGCAGGGCGCCGGTCGCGGCAGCGGTCAACTGGACGGGTGAGGTATTGGCTTGACGCATCGATGCTCAGGTCGGGCCGTGGCGCAATGGCGCGAAGGCCACAGTATCGCGCATGCGGCGGCCGCGAGGGCCGTGACATGCCGTAGAAGCCTCACGCAGGTGAGGGATTCCGGTGGATACAACAGTGCCGGCGCTGGCTGGCCGGGAGGGGCACGCAAACGCGGGGCAAACGGCGGCACAAAAGAAAAGAGGCAGCCGATTGCTGCCTCTTTGCTGGTTCGCGCCGGCCCGGAGCATCTGTCCGCGGGCCGCGCGAAGCGGGGTTCGCCGAAAGCGATTACTTTGCAGCCTTGCCCAGCTTGTTGCCGAACTTCTGGCGGAACTTCTCGACGCGGCCGGCGGTGTCCATGATCTTCTGGGTGCCGGTGTAGAACGGGTGCGATTCCGACGAGACTTCGATCTTGGCCAGCGGGTATTCCTTGCCGTCCTTCACGATCTTGTCCTTGGTCTGGATGGTCGAGCGGGTGATGAAGCTGAAGTCGCTGGACATGTCCTGGAACACGACTTCGCGGTAATTCGGGTGAATGCCTTCTTTCATGATGAGTCCTTTCTGGTTGGGTAGCCAGTCCGTTGCGATCCGCGCTCTACTGCTGAATTCACCGCTGAAAACACGACGCATCGACGAACGAACCACTTGCCGGTAACGGGCAAACCGGGATTATGGCAGAAAAACAATAACTTGGGGAAGGGCGAGAGGCATATCGCGCGCTGTCAGTCTGGATGGCTGGTTATGCCTTTTTATTCACATCGCAGCGGGGTCCTGGCGGTAAAAGGAGGCTAGCGACTGGTAGACAACCGGCCAATGCCGGGCCAGCCCACCGGGTTCAACAAAAAATGCTTCTGACGTCACGGCAAAGAACTCGCTGGCTGCCTCGCTACCGTAGGGGTCGATGATACGCAGAGCCGGCGGCAGCCGTTCGGGATGCTCCCAGTCCGATTCCTTGCGTGCCTCCCATGCCGCTGCAAAGCGGTCGTACTCGGTGAGGAAGGTTTCCGCCCACGCCTCAGCATTGATATCCGGATGCAGCACGCGCGAGAAGGGTGGCACGCCGTCCGGCTCGCCGTCGAGCATGTCCAGCTTGTGGGCAAATTCATGGATGACCACGTTGTAGGTGTCAGCCGGCAGCTCATGGTCGCTGTCGATGCCGGCCCCTGGTGCATACACGTCCGCCCAGGACAGGATCACGGGGCCATGCTCCCAGGCTTCGCCGCTGGCTTCCTCTACCACGCCGTGCACCAGGCCGATCTCGTCCTGCACGGTCCGGCGGATGATGAATTCACCGGGGTACAGCACGATGCCGTGCCAGCCGCGGTACCACGCCAGCCCCAGCTTCAGGATCGGCACGCACGCTTGCACGGCGACGCTGACGACCATGTCGTCGGCCAGCGGCAGTTCGTGCGCGGTGGAGTATTCCTTCTCGGCAATGAACAGCGTGGCCAGTTCGCGCAGCGCGGTCAGGTCTTCGCTGCCATAGCGCTGAACGAACGGCAGCGTGGCGACGGTGCGCTCCCACAGGTCGTCGGGGATCGCGTAGTGTTCCAGCTTGCGGGCCCTGGAGCGGGTGCGCAGGAATGCAGTCAGTTTGCCGAGCATAGGAAACCAATCGGGCAACAAAAAGGCGTGCCGTGGCACGCCTTTTTGTTCGTCTTGCCGCGCGTCCTTGAGCGGTACGCCGCAGCGAGGCTTTAGCCGCCTCTGCGCATCATATCGAAAAACTCTGCGTTGTTCTTCGTGGCCTTCATCTTGTCCATGATGAACTCCATGGCCTGCACTTCGTCCATGTCGGAGATGAACTTGCGCAGCACCCAGATCTTCTGCAGGATTTCCGGCTTGATCAGCAGTTCTTCGCGGCGCGTGCCAGACTTGTTCAGGTTGATCGACGGGTAGACGCGCTTCTCGGCCAGGCGGCGTTCCAGATGCACTTCCATGTTGCCGGTGCCCTTGAACTCTTCATAGATCACGTCGTCCATGCGGCTGCCGGTTTCGATCAGCGCGGTGGCGATGATGGTCAGCGAACCGCCTTCCTCCAGGTTACGCGCGGCGCCGAAGAAGCGCTTCGGACGCTGCAGCGCGTTGGCGTCGACACCGCCGGTCAACACCTTGCCCGAGGCCGGCACCACCGTGTTGTACGCGCGCGCCAGGCGCGTGATCGAGTCCAGCAGGATCACCACGTCGCGCTTCAGCTCGACCAGGCGCTTGGCCTTCTCGATCACCATTTCGGCGACCTGCACGTGGCGAATGGCTGGTTCGTCGAAGGTCGACGCCACCACTTCGCCGCGCACCGAGCGCTGCATCTCGGTCACTTCTTCCGGGCGCTCATCGATCAGCAGCACGAACAAGTCGGCTTCCGGATGATTGTTCGCGATCGCGTGTGCAATGTGCTGCAGCATCACGGTCTTCCCGGACTTGGGCGAGGCCACCAGCAGCGCGCGCTGCCCGCGGCCGATCGGCGCGATCATGTCGATGATGCGGCCGGTGATGTTTTCTTCAGCCTTGATGTCGCGTTCGAGCGTGAGCGGCCGGTTCGGGTGCAGCGGCGTCAGGTTCTCGAACATGATGCGGTTCTTGACCGCTTCGGGAGGCTGCCCGTTGACCTTGTCCACCTTCACCAGCGCAAAGTAGCGCTCGCCGTCCTTGGGCGTGCGCACTTCACCTTCGATCGAGTCACCGGTATGCAGGTTGAAACGGCGGATCTGCGACGGGCTGATGTAGATATCGTCCGTGCTGGCCAGGTACGAAGTCTCCGGCGAGCGGAGGAAGCCGAAGCCGTCGGGCAGAACTTCCAGCGTGCCGTCTCCGAAGATGGTTTCGCCCATCTTGGCGCGCTTCTTCAGGATCGCAAACATCAGTTCCTGTTTGCGCATCCGCTGTGCGTTGTCGATCTCGAGCGTTGCCGCCATTTCGAGAAGCGCAGACACGTGAAGCGATTTGAGTTCTGTCAGGTGCATAGACGAGGGGTACAGATTTGCCCGGACGGGCGAGACTGAAAGAGAAGGGGGAAAAATGAGCGAACGCTCGGGGAGTTGTTGGTGGCATCTTAGCACAATCCGACCGGTGCGCCAGGGTGTGGCGCACGCACGTCGGATCGTGACAAAAACGGAGCGGCTGGTCTGGCTCCGGCGCGCAGCTTACAGGTTGCCGTCGAGGAAGGCAGTCAGTTGCGACTTGGACAGCGCGCCGACCTTCTGGGCCGCGACCGCGCCGTTCTTGAACAGGATCAGCGTCGGGATGCCGCGGATGCCGAACTTGGCCGGGACCTGCTGGTTTTCATCGACGTTGATCTTGGCGACCTGCAGCTTGTCGCCATAGTCCTTGGCGACTTCGTCCAGGATCGGGGCGATCATCTTGCAGGGGCCGCACCATTCCGCCCAGAAGTCGAGCAGGACGGGCTTGTCGGACTGGAGGACGTCGGCGTCGAAGGAGGCGTCGCTCACATACTTGATTTGTTCGCTCATGGCGGAAAACCTCTGGTTTCGCTCTGTTTATGTTGAAGGCCGGGAAGCTGGATAGGGCAGAACCGTAACCTTACACGAGATTGCGCGGACCCGCCGAAGACGCCTTTGCCGCCTGCCGGCTGGCTCTGGCGGCCGTAGCCGCGCCCGTTGCTGCCAATATGTTACCAGTTTGCCGATTTTCAAGACCAGCACCGGTGTGGGGCTGAAAGCGTCGTCGGCAACGGTAATGATTCTGCTGCAATCGGGTGATTAGTAGAAATGCTTATTTTCAATGGCGCCAAGAGTTTCAGCCAATCAGACCAGCCAATCGGTGGGGGGTGCCATGGCGTGCACATGCGCGCTCGGCGCAGTGCCAGATCCGCGTTGCGTGCGCGTAGAATAGAAAGTAGTCCGCGGGCCGCGCACCGGCCGGCTGACCCTCACGAACCCGGCTCTCCCGAGAAGGTCATCGACAAGGTCATCGATATGAACACCGATCCCCGCAAGCCTACCCAGCCCGAGTCCGGCCAGGCGCCGGACGTGGACCACCTGAGCGATGCGCTGGACCATATCAGCAGCGCAGTCGAGACCAACAGCATTGCCAGCGGCGCCGCCAAGGGCCTGGTCTACAGCATCATCGAAACGCTGGGTACCCTGGTGGGCGACCCGGACCTCCCCGAGCATGCGCGCTCCGGCTACGAGGGCCTTCTCGAAACCGCGCGCGAGATCCGCGCCCGGCTGGAGGGCGGCACGCACTGAGCGGCCCGCCCGATCGCAAACGGCTCCGCGTGCCGCGCACCGGGGCCCTTTCATGAATCGCCGCCCGCCGTGCTGCCGGCGACGCGCGGTATTCTCTTTGCCTTGTTCCCTGACGCCCTGACGTCTTCCCCCGACCGACGCAGTTACCGCAGCCATGCCGCGCTGCGGCCCACGAGCCCATGACGTCGCTAAGTTTTCGCCCTGGCCCTGATTTCCTCGAACAGGCGGCCACCGCCGCGTGGTTTTTCCTTGACCGCTGCGGCGCGCCCGAAGCTGGCGCGCACGTGGTGGTGCCGACCGCGGCGCAGATTCCGGGCGTGCGCGAGGCGCTCGACGCCGCCGCGCGTGCGGCCGGACGGCCGCGCCTGTTGCCGCGCGTGCTGACGCTGGGCCACTGGCTGCTCGACCTGCCGCCCGACAGCACGCCGGTGCGCAGCCCAGCGGCGCGTCTGCTGGCGGTGCAGCAGGCCGTGCGCGGGCAAGAGTGGCTGCGCCGTGCCTTCGGCGCGCAGAACGAGACCGCGGCGTGGGGCCTGTCGCAGACGCTGCTTGCGATTTGCGACGAACTGAATGCGCGCTGGCTCGAGGACGCTGCCATCCGCAATGGCGACGACATCGACGACATCGACGACATCGACGGCAACGATCGCGCCGCGCTGCTGCAGGGCGCGCTGGAACGCACCTACTCGCACCTGTCCGAACGCTTCCTCGGTGAAGAGGCGCGCATCGTGCTGGCCTTCTGGCAAGCGCTGTCCGGGCCTGACGATCCGCTGCCGGCACGGCGCCGTGCGCTGCGCGAGCTATCGCAGCAACTGCGCGGCCCGGTGGTGTGGATCGCGCCGACCCCGCCCACGCCGCTCGAAGCCGCGTTCCTGCGTGAAGCCGCCGAACTGGTGCCGGTGCTGCAGGTCGGCTATGACTGGGCGGGGCAGGGGGAAGCGGACGCCGATGCTGACTGGTACCAGGCGCTGCTGTCGCTGTGGCCTGAGGCGCGAATTGCCGGGGAGGAAGATGCCCTTGCGCCGCCGCCCGCCACGCCGGCACTGCCCGAGCAACGCCCGGCCATCCGCGTGATCGGCAGCGCGCGCTTCGAGGACGAAGCCGCGGCCGCGGCGGCGCAGCTGGTGCAATGGCTCAACGAAGGCCGCCGTCAGGTCGCGCTGGTAGCCCATGACCGCGTGGTGGCGCGGCGCGCGCGGGCGCTGCTGGCGCGTGCCGGCGCACCGGTGCGTGACGAAACCGGCTGGAAGCTTTCGACCACGCGCGCGGCCGCCGCGCTGATGCGCTGGTTCGACCTGCTGGTGCGCGACGGCGATACCGCGGCGCTGCTCGACCTGTTGAAAAGCCCGTTCTGCCTGCCCGATTTCGCCGAGCGTGGCGTGGCCATTGCGTTGCTGGAGCGCCAGGTACGGCGCGAGGGCATTACCGGCGGCTGGAAGCGCCTGCGGCAATTGTTCGGCATCGCGCCGACAAGTGCGCCCGAGTCTGGCCGCGACGAGGACGAGGCAGCCGAAGCGCCGCGTCGCGCAGCACGGGCGCTGGTTGCGGTGCTGGCGGACGAGGCGGCACGCTGGCCGCGCGGCCTTGCGCAGCATCCGCTGGCAACGTGGCTGGAGCGGCTCGACGGCATGCTTGACGGCCTCGGCATGCGCGCCGCGCTGGCAGCCGATGCTGCCGGCAGCCAGTTGCTCGACGCACTGGCGCGGCTGCAAGAGTTGCCGCAGGACGAAACCGGCGGCCATGCCACGCTGTCGCTGGGCGAATTCCGCGCCATGCTGTCGGCGCTGCTCGAATCCGTGGCCTACAAGGAGCCGTCCGCCAGCGGCCCGGCGCGCATCACCATCCTGCCGCTGAACGGCGCGCGCATGCGCCGCTTCGAGGGCGTGGTGATCGTGGGCTGCGACGACGCGCAATTGCCGTCGAGCGCGGCCGAGCTGATGTTTTTTTCCAATCAGATGCGCCGCGAGCTGGACCTGGAAGACCGCGAGGCGCGCTTCGCCCAGCAGGCGCGCGACCTGGCAGAGGTGCTGCTGAACAATGACGACGTGGTGATGACCTGGCAGCGCTTCGGCGGCCGCGGCGAACCGCATCACGTGTCGGGCTGGATCGAGCGGCTGGCGGCATGCTGTGCGCGCAGCGGCGTCATCATTGACGGCAACGCCGTGCCGCAGGCCTACGAAACCTTCGCCGAACCGCAAGGCATGCCCGCGCCGTTCGCGTTGCCGGAGCTGGTGCCGCAACGCTGGAGCGCGCAGGCCTACAACATGCTGCGCCGCTGCCCGTACCAGTTCTTCGCCGGCCGCATGCTCGGCCTGGCGGGGCTGGAGACTGTCAGCGACGAACTGGAGAAGCGCGAGATCGGCGAGCACCTGCACCGTGTGCTGCTGCGCTACCACAAGGATCTGCACGCACGGCGCGAGTGCGGCGAGACGCTGTCGCAAGACCAGCGCCTGGCGCGGCTGCGCGAGATCTCCGACGATGTGTTCGGCGCGCTGATGGCCGAGGACGGCAACGCCATCGCCTATTACCGCCGCTGGTGCGAGGTGCTGCCCTCGTATGTCGCCTGGCAGTCGGCGCGCGAGGCCGAGGGCTGGTTCTGGCGCGGCGGCGAGCTCGATGCCGGCATTGACCTGCCTATGCCCGACGGCCAGCCACTGCGGCTGACCGGACGCATCGACCGCCTCGACCAGGGGCCGGACGGCGCGCATGCGGTGCTTGACTACAAGACGCAGAGTGCCACGCGGCTCAAGCGCAAGCTGGCCGAGGTCGAGGAAGATTGCCAGCTGCCGTTCTACGGGCTGTTGCGCGCCGATGCCGTGGACGGTGGCTGGGTGTCGCTTGAAGGTGCGAAAGAAAGCGCGCGCGACACCTCGGCGGCGCAACGCGAGGTCGGCCTGCCCGACTTCCAGGCCGCGGTCACCTGGCTGGAACGGCAGATGCGCCATGACGTGATGCGGCTGCGCCAGGGCGCGCAGCTGCCTGCGTTCGGCGATGCCTCGGCTTGTGTGTATTGCACCGCCCGCGGCCTGTGCCGCAAGGGCTTCTGGGAATCCACCGCCGTGCCGGTGCTGAAAACATGATGGTCCACGATCCGCTCAATACCCAGGATAACCAGGTCCAGCCCTACCAGCGCGATGGCCATCCCGTGTCGGAGGCCGAGTTCACCCGTGCGGCCTGCGATCCCGCGCGCTCGGTCGTGGTCGAGGCCTGCGCCGGCAGCGGCAAGACCTGGCTGCTGGTGGCGCGCCTGGTGCGCCTGCTGCTGGCCGGCGCCGCGCCGCACGAGATCCTCGCGATCACCTTCACGCGCAAGGCCGCCGAAGAAATGCGCGACCGCCTGCTGGACGTGCTGGCGCAACTGTCGCGCGAGCCCGACGACGATGTCATCGCCGCGCTGGTGCAGCGCGGCCTGAGCCCGGAAGCCGCGCGCGAGGCGCTGCCGCGCGCGCGCCGCCTGCATGCGCAGGTGCTGGCTGCGCCCGGGCGCATGGCGATCGACACCTTCCACGGTTGGTTCGGCACGCTGCTGCGCGGCGCGCCGCTGGCATCGGGCATCGTGCCCGGCGCGTCGCTGCGCGAAGATGCCTTGCGCATGAAGCGTGAAGCATGGGCGCCGGTCTGGCGCGCGCTGGCCACGCCGCAGTACGAAGACCTGCGTGCTGCATGGGAAACGCTGGTCGATACCGTGGGCGACTTCCAGGCGCGCGCGCTGCTCGATGCCATGTTCCATGCCCGCAGCGAATGGTGGGCGATGCAGGAAGGCGGCGACCCGCGGCAAGCATTGTGCGACTGCCTTGGCGAAGACGCCCAGGGCGATGTCCTGCTGCAGGCGCTGGCCGATGAAGGCTGGCGCGATGCCTGCGAGACGCTGGCGCTGCGCCTGGGCGCCGGCGGCAAGACCGAGCAGACCCATGCCACGCGCATCACCGACGCGCTGATGGCCATCACCGCCTGGCGCGAAGCCGGCGCACCACCGGGCAAGGCAGCGGGCAAGGCAGCGGGCAAGGCCGCCGAACGCGTGTTCGCGCAACTGCGCGCAGCGTTCTTCACCACCACGGGAGAGCCGCGCTCGCTGCGCCGGACTAATGCCCTCGTCAAGGCCGCAGGGGGCGAGGGCATGATCGACACGCTGCTCGACCAGCACGCGTCCATCTGCGCGATGCTTGACGAGATCAGCGCCCGCTGCTGCGAGGCCGCGGTGCTCGCCATCAACGAGGCGCTGTTCTGCATCGGCGACGCATTGCTGACGCGCTACCAGCAGCACAAGCAGGAACAGCGCGCGATGGACTTCGCCGACCTGGAATGGCAGGCCGCGCAGCTGATGTCCGACGAAGGGACGGCGACCTACCTGCAGGTGCGGCTCGATGCGCGCTACCGCCATTTGCTGCTCGACGAGTTCCAGGACACCAACCCGCTGCAGTGGCGCATCCTGCAGGGCTGGCTGGCCGGCTACGCGGGCCTGGGCGAGCGCCCGACCGTGTTCCTGGTGGGCGATCCCAAGCAGTCGATCTATCGTTTCCGCCGAGCCGACGCGCGCCTCTTCGGCGCTGCCGGCGAGATGCTGCGCGATGCCTTCGGGGCGACGGTGCTGCGCACCAACCGCACGCGGCGCAATCGCGCCGAGGTGCTTGACTGGGTCAATGCCGTGTTCGACGCGGCGCGTGCTGAAGGGCGCTATCCGCAGTACGAGACGCAGACCTCGGCGCTGGCCGAAGGCGGCGGTCCGGTGTGGCTGCTGCCGCTGGTAGAGGCCGAAGACAAGGCCAACGACAAGTCCGCCGACAAGGCAAGCGACAGCGAAGCGAACGAGCCGGAAGCACAGGCCGAGGACAACGCCACGCATCGCGACACGCTGCTGCAGCCGCGCCGGCAGGCCGGCGACTCGCTGCGCCTGGAAGAAGGCCGGCGCGTGGCTGCGTGGCTTCGCCATGTGCGTGACACCGTGCCGGTCCACGAGAGCGGCGGCACGCGCCCCGCGCGCTGGAGCGACATGCACCTGCTGGTGCGCCGCAAGACCCACCTCGCCGACTACGAGCGTGCCCTGCGCGAGGCGGGTATCCCATGCCTGAGCCCGCGCCGCGGCGGTCTGCTGGCCACGCTTGAAGCGCTGGACCTGTCGGCGTTGCTGGCCTTCCTGATGACACCGGAGTCCGACCTCGATCTCGCCCACGTGCTCAAGAGCCCGCTGGTCGGCGCGACCGACGATGACCTGCTGGCCCTGGCCCAGCTGGAAGGCGAGGGCGGCTGGTGGGCGCGCATCGAGGCCTGCGGCCTGCCTGAGCACGTCTCGGACGCGTTGCGCGAAGGCGTGCCTCGGCTGCGCCAGTGGCTGCGCGTCGCGCCGCACCAGCCGGTGCACGACCTGATCGACCAGATCTTCCACGGCGGCGAAGTCCGGCGCCGTTATGCCGAAGCCGCGCCGGCGGATATCCGTGAGCAGGTGCTGGCCAACCTTGATGCCTTCCTGAAGCTGTCGCTGGATCTGGACGGCGGCCGTTACCCAAGTCTGCCCAAGTTCATCGACGAGCTGCAGGAAATCCGCCGTGGCGACGAGGGCGAGAGTCCTGACGAAGGCGGCATGGGCGACAACGCCGAAGACATCGAGCCGGCCGAGGACGATGCTTCCTTCGCCGGCCTCGATGCGGTCCACATCCTGACCGTGCATGCGGCTAAGGGCCTGGAGGCGCCGTTCGTGGTGTTGCTCGATGCAAACCACAGCGATCCCGCTGCGGACAAGGGCGGGATCCTGGTCGACTGGCCGCCGTCGTCGCCGGTGCCGCGGCATTTCTCGGCGTATGGCAAGCGCAGTGAACGCGGCCTGGCGCGCGCACCGATGTTCGAGGCCGAGTTGGCGCTGGGCGAGCGGGAGAACTGGAACCTGCTGTATGTCGCCATGACGCGGGCGCAGCAAGGCCTGCTGGTCAGCGGCGTGAAGGGCCGCACCAGCCGCGCCGGCGCCGGCGAGAATAACGCGGAGATCGCCGGCAGCTGGTACGTGCGGCTGCAGGGCGCGGGCGTGGGCGAGATGTTGCCCGCGTACCCCGAGCACCTGGCGCAAGCGGGCGACAGCGAGGCGCCCATACTGGCGCCGCTGAGCGAGCCGGTGCGCTTCACCGACTTCCGCCTGCGCTATCGCGACGCCGGGGCGCTGCCATCGTTCGAGGACGACGCGCAGGCCGAAGAGGCGCCGTCGGAAGATGACGGCATCGTCTTCAACGCCGCGGCAGCCCGCCATGGCGAACTGGTGCACGCCCTGCTGGAGCGGCTGACGCGCTATCCGGAAGCGTTTGCCGGCATTCCGGACATTGATACCGTGCTGCGCTGGTTCCCGCTCACCGGCGCGCATACCCGCGAGGCGCGGCAAGCGTGGCGCGAGCAGGTCGATGAAGCGCTCGCGGCGGTGCGCGTGATGCTGGGCGCGCCGGCGCTGGCGCGCCTGCTGTCGTTGGATGGAGCCGGCAGCGCGCGCAATGAAGTCGAACTGTATGACGCGCGCGGCCGGCTGCTGCGCATCGACCGGTTGGTGGAATTTGACGACCGCGTCGTCATCGTCGACTACAAGTTGCGCTTGCTGCCGCAGGAGCACGCGGCCTATCGCGCGCAGCTGGGGCGCTACGTGGCGGCGGTCGCGCCGCTGTTCCCGGGCAAGCGCATCGAGGCCGGCGTAGCCACCGCGGACGGCGCGTGGATTCCCGCCGAGCGGCTGGCGCCGCCGATGCTGACGCAGCAGGGTTCGCTGTTCTGAGTGGTGATCGCGCCGGACAGCTCCGGGGAATCGGCGCAGAATGGGACGTGGGTGCGCCGTGTCCGGCGCACGCCAGCCGGCATGCTGTACTAAAGTGGCAGGTACGGCGCTGCAAGCGGCGTGCGCATGCCGATGCGAAATGCGGTTCGCGGGAGCGTGGGGTGAAGCGGTGGAAGGGTGAGGCAGGAGGGGCGTACGGCGGGTAGCGTACGGTGGGTAGGGCGGGTAGAGCAGGTAGAGCGGGTAGAGGTGGACGAGCCTGACCCTCGGCACTGGTGGAAAACGGCTGTGGCTGCTTCGTTCCCGACCTGACCAGGTTGACCGCGCCACCATGCGAGGAGGCCCGTCCGAGCGGCATTGTAACCCAGTCCGCGGCATTGCGTCGAATTGCCTTGTCCGCCGCGGGTCATTGCATGCGGCATAGCGCCGGCTTGATCTGGCGCAGGCGGTGCAGGCCGCGCTGACCCGACCATGACAGGCCGCCGCACTATCAGCGGCGCGGCGCGCCGGCGACGCGCGTCCCGGATCCACTGATTCACCCAACCTCGGAGCGTGGTGAGCCCAGACATGAACGCAAACGACCAGATCATTCACGGTGCCATGGCGCCGCAGGAAATCTCCACCGAAGTCCTGATCGAAAAATACGCCAAGGGCGAAGAAGGCAGCATTGCCGACGTCAGGCAGCGTGTGGCAAGGGCGCTGGCGCAGGCCGAGCCAGAGGGCGAGCGCGAGGCCTGGAGCGCGCGCTTCCTGTGGGCACAGGAAAACGGCTTCGTGCCGGCCGGGCGCATCAATTCTGCCGCCGGCACCGGTATCCAGGCCACGCTGATCAACTGCTTCGTGCAGCCGGTGGGCGACTCGGTGTCGGAAGCGCGCGACGGGCGGCCCAGCATCTACACCGCGGTGGCGCAGGCGGCCGAGACCATGCGCCGCGGCGGCGGCGTCGGCTATGACTTCTCGGCGATCCGGCCGGCGGGCGCACTGGTGCGCGCGACGCACTCGCGCGCGTCGGGGCCAGTGTCCTTCATGAAGGTATTCGATGCCTCGTGCGCGACGGTGGAATCTGCCGGCGCGCGCCGCGGCGCGCAGATGGGCGTGCTGCGCTGCGACCATCCGGATATCGAGAGCTTTATCCACGCCAAGGACAAGGGCGACCTCACCAATTTCAATATCTCGATCGGCGTCACCGACGAATTCATGCGCGCGGTGCAGGACGATGGCGAGGTCGAGCTGATCCATGAAGCGGAGCCCGGCGCCGACATGATCGCCGCCGGCGCCTATCGCCGCGACGACGACCAATGGGTGTACCGCCGCCTGCCGGCGCGGCAACTGTGGGACCAGGTGATGCAGGCCACCTACGACCACGCCGAGCCCGGCATCCTGTTCCTGTCGCGCATCAACGCCGACAACAACCTCTATTACTGCGAGCGCATCGAGGCCACCAATCCTTGCGCCGAGCAGCCCCTGCCGCCCTATGGCTGCTGCTGCCTGGGCTCGATCAACCTGACGCGCTTTGTGCGCCAGCCGTTCTCGCCGCAGGCTGAATTCGATTTCGATGCCTTTGCCGAGGTGGTGCGCGTGGCCACGCGTATGCTCGACAACGTGCTCGACGTGACCTTCTGGCCGTTGCCCGAGCAGCAGGCCGAGGCCCATGCCAAGCGCCGCGTGGGGCTGGGCTTCCTGGGGCTGGGCAGCGCGCTGGTGATGCTGGGCCTGCGCTACGACACCGAGCCGGCGCGGCAACTGGCGGCGCGCATTGCCGAACGCATGCGCGACGACGCCTACCTGGCGTCGACCGAGCTGGCCGCACAGAAGGGCGCCTTCCCGCTGCTGGATGTCGACGCCTACCTGAAGAGCGGCTTCGCCGGCCGGCTGCCGCAGGCCGTGCGCGATGCCATTGCGCGCAACGGCCTGCGCAACTCGCACCTGCTGTCGATCGCGCCGACCGGCACGATCACGCTGGCGTTTGCCGACAATGCCTCCAATGGCATCGAGCCGGCCTTCTCCTGGACCTATCACCGCCGCAAGCGGATGCCGGACAACAGCTACCGCGCGTTCGAGGTGGCGGACCACGCTTGGCGCCTCTACCGTCACATGGGCGCTGACATGGCGCAGTTGCCGGACAGCTTTGTCACGGCGCTGCAGATGTCGGCGCTGGACCATATGCGCATGCTGGAAGCGGTGCAGCCGTATATCGACACCAGCATCAGCAAGACTGTCAACGTGCCGGAGGACTATCCGTACGAGGCCTTCCGGCACCTGTACCTGGAGGCTTGGCAGGCTGGTCTGAAGGGGCTGGCGACTTATCGCCCCAATTCGGTGCTTGGCGCGGTGCTGTCGGTCGACGCGGCAACTGCAGCGCCGTCGGCAGCGCCTGCGGCGGTGGCCGATGACAACCCGCTGGTGCGTCCGTTCAACAGCCGGCCGGTCGGCGACCTGGAGGGTGTGACCTCCAAGGTCGAATACCTCACCTACGAAGGCCACAAGACTGTCTACCTGACCGTCAACTTCATGCGCGTGGCAGGCGTCGCCGACGGCAAGCCTGTGGTGATCGAGCGGCCGGTGGAGTTCTTCATGCCGGCGGGGCAACGCAGCGAAGGCCAGCAGTGGATCACCTCGACCATGCGGCTGCTGTCGATGGTGGCGCGCTCGGGCGGTTCGGTCGCCAAGGCGCTGGCCGACATGCGCAACGTGGTGTGGGACAAGGGCACGGTGCGCTACGGCTCGCTGGTGCGGCAGGACGGCACCGAGGTGCCGCGTTTCCATGACTCGGAGGTGGCGGCGCTGAGCTACGCGCTGCAGCGCATCCTGATCAAGCGCGGCTTCCTCGATGCCGAAGGCGGGCAGGTGCCGGTGGCGGCGCTGGCAGCCCGGCTGGCGCAGCGCGAAAGCGGCGGGGCCGCGATGGATGCGGATGCCGGGTCCGCCGTCCAGGCCGGAGCGGGTGTGGTCACCCCCGGCGTGGGCACCGGCAAGCCTTGCCCGGAGTGTGGCGCGCACGCCCTGCACAAGGTCGACGGCTGCGCGAAATGCGCGAATTGCGGCTACGTGGGTGAATGCGGCTGAAGCCGTCCCGCGCCTGAAACCCGCCAGCGGCGCGGCGCCGCTGGCAGGCCCGCGCGCCAGGCCGCAAACTCCGGCCCCGCGGCGGGCAGCGGATGGTCGCCATTTGCTACAATCGCCGCCATGAGTTATCAAGTTCTAGCGCGCAAATGGCGCCCCAGGGATTTCACCACGCTGGTCGGCCAGGAGCACGTGGTCCGCGCGCTCACGCACGCGCTGGAACAGCAGCGGCTGCACCACGCCTACCTGTTCACCGGCACGCGCGGGGTCGGCAAGACCACGCTGTCGCGGATCCTGGCCAAGGCCCTGAACTGCACTGGCGCTGACGGCAACGGCGGCATCACCGCACAGCCATGCGGGGTGTGCAAGGCCTGCACCGAGATCGACAGCGGCCGCTTCGTCGACTACATCGAGATGGACGCCGCCTCCAACCGCGGCGTCGACGAGATGGCGCAGCTGCTCGACAAGGCGGTCTACGCGCCGGGCACCGGGCGCTTCAAGGTCTACATGATCGATGAAGTGCACATGCTCACCAACCACGCCTTCAACGCCATGCTGAAGACGCTGGAAGAGCCGCCCGGCCACGTGAAGTTCATCCTCGCCACCACCGATCCGCAGAAGATCCCGGTCACGGTGCTGTCGCGCTGCCTGCAGTTCAACCTCAAGCAGATGCCGCCGGGGCATATCGTCTCGCACCTGGACCATATCCTGGCGCAGGAAGGCATCGCCCATGACGGCAACGCGCTGCGGCTGCTGGCGCAGGCCGCGCATGGCTCGATGCGCGACGCGCTGTCGCTGACCGACCAGGCCATTGCCTACAGCGCGGGACAGGTCTCCGAGGACGCGGTGCGCGGCATGCTGGGCGCGATCGACCAGGGCTACCTGGTGCAGCTGCTCGATGCGCTCGCCGCCGAGGACGGCGCCGCCATGCTGGGCATCGCCGATGCCATGGCCGACCGCAGCCTGTCGTTTGCCGGCGCGCTGCAGGACCTGGGCTCGCTGCTGCACAAGGTGGCGCTGGCGCAGGCCGTGCCGGCTTCGGTGCAGGACGAATGGCCGGAGGCGGACGATGTGCGCCGTCTCGCCGGCGTGTTCGACGCGCAGGAAGTGCAGCTGTTCTACCAGATTGCCAACCTCGGCCGCAGCGAGCTGGCGCTGGCGCCGGACGAGTATGCCGGCTTCACCATGACGTTGCTGCGCATGCTGGCGTTCCGGCCGTCGGCATCGCCGGAGCCGACGCCCCCGACCGTTGCGCAAGGGCAGGGGGGCGGCGCTGCGCCGTCGCGGCCCCGCAGTGCGGCGCTGGCGGCCGATCCGGCCACGCCCCGGCATGCCACCGTGGCGGCTTCGCCCGCTGTGACGGCCGCACCGGCAGCACCGGCTGCGCCGGCCACTGTGGCGGCGCCGATGCCGGCGGCGGCAAAGCCGGCCGCACCGGCACCCGTATCCGAACCAGTAGCCGAGCCCGCTGCACCGACCGCACAGGCTGCACCCACAGCACCGGCACGCCCCACGCCAGACGCTGCCATGTCGCCGGCCCGTGCCGCGCTGGCGGCCGCCCGTGCGGCATCCGCGCGCGGTGGCTCGCGCAATGCCCCGCCGCCTGCCGCGCCCGCCGCTGCAGCGGCGGGCGCGCAGCGTCCGCCGGCACAGCCTTTGCGCGCGCCTGGTGCCGCGGCCGTGAGCCGTCCCGCCGCGGCGCCGGCCCGGCCGGCTCCGCAGCCGTCCGCGCAAGCCCAGGCACCGGCGCAGCGCGCTGTGCAGGTGCCCTCGGCAGCGCCCGCCAGGCCGGCTCCGGCGGCGCGCCAGCCTGAACCCGAATCGGTGCCGCCGTGGGAGATGTCCGGCGGCAGCGACGTGCCGCCATGGGAAGACCTGCCGCCGGATTTGCCGGTGATCGGCCCCTATGACAGCGACCCGGGTTTCCGTGCGGATGAGCGTGACAACGGCTTCAGCGACAACGGATTCAGCGAGCCGCCGGCACGTGTCAACCCACGCAACGGCGCGACCAGGCCCGCCAGCGCGCCCGTGCGCGAAGCCGAGCCTGTGCGCGAGGCCGCCACGCCGGCAGCACCGGCCGAGGGCGCCAAGTACGTCGCCCCGCGCCCGCCCGCAGCGGGCGAAGACGGTTCGCCACCTGTCTTCGCCGGCGACTGGCCGGCGCTGGCTGCCGGCTTGCCGCTCAAGGGCCTGGCGCAACAGCTGGCGTACCAGAGCGAACTGACGCAGGTGGTCGGCAATACCTTCAACCTGCGCATCCCGGTGGCAGCCCTCGGCGAGAACGGCGTCGCCGATCGCCTGCAACAGGTACTGTGCGACCATTTCGGCCAGCCGGTGCGCGTGTTGTGCGAAGTCGGCGCGGTCGCGGTCACCGCCGCGGCGGCCGATGCCCAGGCACGTGCCGAACGCCAGCGCGAAGCGGAGGCCGTGATCGAGGCCGATCCCTTTGTGCAAGGGCTGCTGCGCGACTTTGGCGGCCAGATCGTGCCGGGCTCGATCCAGCCGCGCGCGGCCTGACGGCCACGGCCTGCCACGAATTTCCACCACCGAATTCCCTACCGAATCCAGGAGCGTTCCATCATGATGAAAGGTCAACTCGCCGGGCTGATGAAGCAAGCCCAGCAGATGCAGGAAAACATGAAGAAGATGCAGGAGCAGTTGGCGCAGATCGAGGTCGAGGGCCAGTCCGGCGCCGGTCTCGTCAAGGTGGTCATGACCTGCAAGAACGACGTCAAGCGCGTCACCATCGACCCCAGCCTGCTGGCCGAGGGCGAGGACAAGGACCTGCTGGAAGATCTCGTCGCCGCCGCCTTCAATGACGCCGTGCGCAAGGCCGAGGCCACCACGCAGGAAAAGATGGGCTCGATGACCTCGGGCCTGCCGCTGCCCCCGGGCTTCAAGCTGCCGTTCTGAAGGCAAGCGTGAAAGCGGGTGTGAAGGGTTCCGCGCCAACTTCGCTGCAGGCGCTGGTCGAGGCGCTGCGGGTGCTGCCGGGCGTCGGGCCCAAGTCCGCCCAGCGCATGGCCTACCACCTGCTGCAGCATGACCGCGAGGGCGCGCGCAAGCTGGGCGACGCGCTGCGCGGCGCGGCGGACCATATCCGCCACTGCCAGCGCTGCAATACCTTCACCGAGCAGGATATCTGCGAGACCTGCCTGGATGACCGCCGCGACGCCGCGCTGCTGTGCGTGGTGGAAACGCCGGCCGACCAGGTCATGATCGAGCAGACCCTGACTTACCGCGGCAAGTACTTCGTGCTGATGGGCCGGCTGTCGCCGCTGGACGGCATCGGCCCGCGCGAAATCCACCTGGACCGGCTGCTCGCGCGCGCCATCGAGCCAGAGCTGGGCGGCCCGGTGGGCGAAGTCATCGTCGCTACCAACTTCACCAGCGAAGGCGAGGCCACCGCCCACTACATCGGCGAAATGCTGAAGGCGCGGGGCCTCAAGGTGTCGCGCCTGGCGCGCGGCGTGCCGGTCGGCGGCGAGCTGGAATACGTCGACGCCGGCACCATCGCGCGCGCGGTGATGGACCGCCGCAACCTCTGATCCCGGCCGCGCGGGGCTGCATGCCCGCGCGCCGCTTCCCGCTTTCCGTTTTCCGCTTTCTTCCGCGTCCCTGCCTGCCCCATGAACCTGGCCCGCTTCGATCTCGTCACGCTTGGCTTGTTCGTCGCCGTGGCACGACAGGGCAGCATCTCGGCCGGCGCGCGCCAGTCGCACCTGGCCGTTGCGGCCGCCAGCAAGCGTATTTCGGACCTGGAGACCGCGGTAGGCGCGCCGCTGTTTTTCCGCCATGCCGCCGGCGTGCAGCTGACCGAAGCCGGGCAGGCCTGCTTCCACCATGCGCTGACCATCTTGCAGGATGTTGAACGCATGGCCGGCGTGATGTCCGACTATGCATCCGGCGTGCGCGGGCAGGTGCGCGTGTGCGCCAACACGTCGGCCATCACGCAGTTCCTGCCGGACGACCTGGCGTCGTTCATGCAGCGCCATCCCACCATCCGCATCGAGCTGGAAGAGCAGAACAGCCGTGACATCGTCGCCGCGCTGGTGGAGAACCGCGCCGACGTCGGCATCTTTGCCGACCGCACCCCGGCGGCGGGGCTGATGACGATCGAGTACCGTCAGGACGAACTGGTCATCATCACGCCGCCCAACCATCCGCTGGCTGCGCGCGGCCCGGTGCGCTACGCCGACACGCTCGAATTCGACTTCGTCAGCCTGCCGCAGGAAACCTCGCTGGCGGCGCGGCTGCTGGAGGAGAGCAGCCGGCTCGACCGGCCGTTCCGCCTGCGCATCCAGGTGCGCAGCTTCGATGCCATGTGCCGCATGGTGATGGCCGGCCTCGGCGTGGGTGTGCTGCCGCGCATCGCCGCCGAGCCGCACGTCAAGTCGATGGGTTTGTCGCTGGTGTCGCTGCAGGATGCCTGGGCGCGCCGCTCGCTGCTGATCGGCCTGCGCGACCCGGCAGGCCTGACGGTGTCGGCGCGGCTGCTCATCACCCATCTTTGCGGGGATAGGGCGCCGTTCTGACGCCTTGGGCGGCAAGCGCCCCCGGAGCCTTTCGCGTTCCGAGAAAACCCGCTTCTCCGATTGCCGATTCCTGGCTCGCCCCTGGCTGGGGCACACTCCGTGCCAATGACAGACGCGGCGGTATCGATCAGCGGATCGAGTTTCCGCGGCGCAACAAATCCCCCGCATTGCACGGAGACACGCCATGGCGCAACAGATACTCGAGGGCATCCGCGTCCTCGAACTCGGGCAACTTATCGCCGGCCCCTTTGCAGCGAAAACCCTGGCCGATTTCGGTGCCCACATCATCAAGGTAGAGCCGCCCGGGCAGGGCGATCCGCTGCGCAAATGGCGCATGCTGCATGAGGGCACGTCGGTGTGGTGGGAAGCCCAGTCGCGCAACAAGGAGTCGATCTGCATCGACCTGCGCCAGCCGGAAGGGCAGGCGCTGGTGCGCAAACTGGCTGCCGAGGCCGATGTGCTGATCGAGAATTTCCGTCCCGGCACCATGGAAAAGTGGGGCCTGGGCTGGGACGTGCTGCATGCCGACAACCCGCGCCTGATCATGCTGCGCGTGTCGGGCTATGGCCAGACCGGCCCCAAGAAGGACGAGCCGGGCTTTGCCGCGGTGGCCGAGGCCATGGCGGGACTGCGTCACCTGACCGGCGAGCCGGGCCGCGCGCCGGTGCGCGCCGGATTGTCGCTGGGCGACACCATCGCCGGCCTGCACGGCGCCATGGGCGTGCTGCTGGCGCTGTACCAGCGCGATGCGCGCGGCGGTGAAGGGCAGGTGATCGACGTGGCGTTGTATGAGTCGCTGTTCAACCTGAGCGAAAGCCTGCTGCCGGAATACTCCGCCTTTGGCGCGGTGCGCCAGCCCGCCGGCGGCGCGCTGCCCGGCATCGCTCCGTCCAACGCCTATCCGTGCAGCAGCGGCGAATACGTGCTGGTGGCGGCCAACGGCGATGCCATCTTCAAGCGCATGATGCAGGCCATCGGCCGGCCTGACCTGGCCGATGACCCGGCGCTGGCGCAGAACGACGGCCGCGTGAAACGCGTTGACGAGATCGATGCCGCCATCGCCGACTGGACCCGCACGCAGACGGTGGAATCGGTGCTGGCGGTACTGCGCGAGGCGCAGGTGCCGTCGGGGCGCATCTATACCGTCAAGGACATTGCCGAAGACCCGCACTACCGCGCCCGCGGCGTGATCGAGTCGGTGACCTCGGCCGGCGGCCTGACCGTGGAAGTGCCGGGCGTGGTGCCCAAGCTGTCGGCGAGCCCGGGCGGCATCCATGATCGCGCGCCTGCGCTGGGCGAGCATACCGATGCGGTGCTGAAGCAGGCGGGCTTCGATGATGCCGCCATTGCCGACCTGCGCGCGCGCAAGGTGATCGCATGAGCGCCGCCGCCCAGCTGCGCGGCCCGGCCCGTGTCGAAATCAATGAAGTCGCGCCGCGCGACGGCCTGCAGATCGAGCCGGTGGTGGTGCGTACCGACGGCAAGGTCGCCTTCGTCGATGCGCTGTCGGCCTGCGGCTTCGCCCGCATCGAAGCCACCTCGTTCACGTCGGCGCGGGCCATCCCCGCGCTGGCCGATGCCGAAGCGGTGATGCACCGCATGCAGCGCCATCCCGGCGTGCGCTACACCGTCCTGGTGCCCAACCTGCGCGGCCTGGAACGCGCGCTGTCGTGCTGGCCTGACGAGGTCAACCTGGTGATGTCGGCCAGCGAGATCCACAACCGCGCCAACCTGCGCATGACGCGCGAGCAGTCGCAGGCGCAGTTGCTGGCGATGATCGAAGCCGCCGGCACGGCCGGCGTGCCGGTCAACATCTCGCTGTCGACGGTGTTCGGTTGCCCCTTCGAGGGCGAGGTCGATGCCGACGCGGTGATGGCGCTGGCCACGCGCTTTGCCGAAGCCGGCGCGGCGGGCATCACGCTGTGCGACACCACCGGCATGGCCTATCCCACGCAAGTGGCCGCGCTGTGCGAGCGGTTCCAGGCAGCGCTGCCCGGCACCGGCCTGACCATCCATCTGCACAACACGCGCGGCATGGGCCTGGCCAATGCACTGGCGGCATGGGAGACCGGCGTGACCCGCTTCGACGCGGCCGCCGGCGGCCTGGGCGGCTGCCCGTACGCGCCCGGTGCCAGCGGCAACGTCAGCACCGAGGACCTGGTCCACATGTTCGACTGCATGGGCGTGCAGACCGGCGTCAGCCTCGGTGCGCTGCTCGACGCGGTGGCCGGCCTGCCGGCGCTGGTCGGACGCGACATCCACAGCCAGTTGCTCAGCGCTGGCCCGCGCCTGCGCACGCACCAGCCGCCGGCATGGATGGCGGAGCATTTCGCGGCGCAAGCCTAGTGCCGCACCCGGACAACAACAAGACATTGGCAATACAAATGGAGACCCTCATGAAGCAATTCCTTCAACGCAACGCAGCCACGCCCGCCACGTCCACCTTCACCGCCCGGCGCAAGGCCGTCGCTGCCACGCTGGCGGCGCTTGGTGCCGCGTGGCTGGCGCCTTCTGCGCTGGCGCAGGACGCCTATCCCAGCCGCCCGATCACGCTGGTGGTATCCGCCGCGGCAGGCGGCACCACCGACATCGCGGCACGGATGATTTCGGAGCCGCTGTCCAAGGCGCTTGGCCAGCCGGTCGTGGTCGACAACCGGCCCGGCGGCAACGGCGGCATCGCCGCGCAACTGGTGGCGCGCGCCAAGCCTGACGGCTACACGCTGATGCTGCAGTACTCGGGCTTCCACGTCATCACGCCGCTGCTGATGAAGAACCTGTCGTGGGATCCGGTCAAGGACTTCGCGCCGGTGGCCAATATCCTGTCGGCGCCGCAGGTGCTGGTGGTGCGCCAGAACCTGCCGGTCAAGTCGCTGAAGGAACTGGTCGCGTACGCCAAGGCCAACCCGGACAAGCTCAACTACGCGTCGTCGGGCAACGGTTCGCTGCAGCACGTCTCGACCGAGCTGCTGAACCAGATGGCCGGCACCAGGATCGCGCACGTTCCGTACAAGGGCACCGGGCCGGCCATCACCGACCTGCTGGGCGGTACGGTCGACCTCACCATGACCACGCCGCCGCCGCTGATGGGCCATATCGCCGCCGGCAAGCTGCGCCCGCTGGTGGTGACCAGCAAGACGCGCCTGCCCAGCCTGAAGGACGTGCCGTCGGCACCCGAGGCCGGCTACCCTGACCTCGACGTGTCGTCGTGGTTCGCGATGTATGCGCCGGCCGGCACGCCCAAGGCCGTGGTTGACAAGCTCACCGGCGAGATCGAGAAGATCATGCGTACCGAAGCCTTCCGCAAGAAGGCCGAGGAACTGGGCGCCGAGGCGAAGTACATGAACCCGCAGCAGCTGGCGCAGTATCAGAAGGCGGAACTGGTGCGCTGGGGCAAGGTGATCAAGTCCGCCGATATCCACGCCGAATAAGAAGCAGGGCAGTGCAGCAGGACGGGCCGCGACGTGCGGCCCATTCTGCCGTGTGGCGACGTTCGGATAGGTAGAGATACCGATGCGAACCGGAAATCCGCCGGGTAGCATCGCAACTTGCCGCACGGCGGCACGCCGTGCTTTCACGCATCGCCGTCCGAATCCAAACGGACAGGAAACGGGTAGGAGGCAAGCATGTATAACAACAAATTCTGGAAGCAGTTTCTGATCGCGCTGGCGCTGTTCCTGGCCGGCTGGTTCACCTTCAGTTATGCGCAGGCGCAGGGCAAGCCGGAGAAAACCAAGGTCACCATCGCGGTCGGCGGCAAGAACCTGTTCTACTACCTGCCGCTGACCATCGCCGAGCGCCAGGGCTACTTCAAGGACGAAGGCCTGGACGTCGAGATCGTCGACTTCGCCGGCGGTGCCAAGGCGCTGCAGGCCGTGGTGGGCGGCAGCGCCGACGTGGTCTCGGGCGCCTACGAGCACACCATCAACCTGCAGGCCAAGGGCCAGCGCTACCAGGAATTCGTGCTGCAAGGCCGTGCGCCGCAGATCGTTCTGGTGGTGTCGAACAAGACCATGCCCAACTTCAAGTCGATCGCCGACCTGAAGGGCAAGAAGATCGGCGTGACCGCGCCGGGATCGTCGACCAACATGATGGCCAACTTCGTGCTGGCCAAGCATGGCCTGAAGCCGTCGGACGTCTCGTTCATCGGCGTGGGCGCCAGCGCCGGCGCGGTGGCGGCGATGCGCTCGGGGCAGATCGATGCCATGGCCAACCTCGACCCGGTAGTCTCGATGCTGACGCAGAAGAACGAGGTGCGCATCGCTTCGGACACGCGCACGCTCAAGGACACGCAGGCGGTGTTCGGCGGCAACATGCCGTCGGGCTGCCTGTATGCGTCGCAGGCCTTTATCCAGCAGAATCCCAACACCACGCAGGCGCTGACCAACGCCATGGTGCGCGCGCTGAAGTGGCTGCAGAAGGCCGGCCCGTCGGACATCGTCAAGACCGTGCCGGAAAGCTACCTGCTGGGCGACCGCGCGCTGTACCTGGCTGCGTGGGACAAGGTCAAGGAAGCGATCTCGCCGGACGGCACCATGCCGGCCGATGGCCCGCGCACCGCGCTGAGCACGCTGCAGCAGTTCGATGCCGAGCTCAAGGGCAAGCCGATCAAGCTGGAAGAGACCTACACCAACGCCTTCGTGCAGAAGGCCAACGCGAAGTACAAGTAAGACCGTATCGCGCACGACACCGGCCCGCTGCCCGCAGCGGGCCTTTGCTTTGCGGCGGAAGCGGCAACCCCCTCATCACTCGCCAGCGGCACGGACGGCGAACGACACGGCGCACCATGAGCATTCCCGCACTTTCCCTCGACAAGGTCACCTGCACCTTTGTCTCGCGCGATGACCGCAGCCAGCGCTATACCGCGGTCAAGGACGTCACGCTGTCGATCCAGCCGGGCGAGTTCGTCTCGGTGGTCGGTCCGACCGGCTGCGGCAAGTCGACGCTGCTGAACGTCGGCGCCGGCCTGCTGGAGCCCTCCAGCGGCGAGATACGCGTGTTTGGCGAGCCGCTGCGCGGCATCAACCGGCGCGCCGGCTACATGTTCCAGACCGAGGCGCTGATGCCATGGCGCAGCGCGCTCGACAACGTCGTCGCGGGGCTCGAATTCCGCGGCGTGGCGCGCGCGGAGGCCGTGCGGCAGGGCGAGGAATGGCTGCGGCGCGTGGGCCTGGGCGGCTTCGGTGACCGTTATCCGCACCAGCTTTCCGGCGGCATGCGCAAGCGTGTGGCGCTGGCGCAGACGTTGGTGCTGGATCCGGACATCATCCTGATGGACGAGCCGTTCTCCGCGCTCGATATCCAGACGCGACAGCTGATGGAGAACGAGGTGCTGGACCTGTGGGCCGCCAAGCGCAAGGCCGTGCTGTTCATCACCCACGATCTGGACGAGGCCATCGCCATGAGCGATCGCGTGGTGGTGTTGTCGGCAGGCCCGGCGACGCATCCCATCGGCGAGTTCGCCATCGACCTGCCGCGCCCGCGTGACGTGGCCGAGATCCGCAACCATCCGCGCTTTGTCGAACTGCACGCCGCGATCTGGGACGTGCTGCGCGAGGAAGTGCTCAAGGGCTATGCGCAGCAGCGCAAGGTCGCCTGAGCCCGGCCTCCACAACGTCATCACAACAACACCTGAAACCCGATGGCATTCCGTAACGACTCCAATGGCATGCTGCGTGTCTGGCAGCTGCTGGTGCTGCTGGTGATCCTGGGCGTCTGGCATATCGCCACGCGCTCGCAGCAGGTTGCCTTCTTCTTCGGCGAACCGCTGATGGTCGCGCAGCGGATCTGGAACTGGTTCTTCATTGAACGCGATATCTACCTGCACCTGGGCGTGACGCTGCTCGAGACCGTGCTGGCCTTCGGCATCGGCACGCTGGCGGGCCTCGGCGTGGGCCTGTGGCTGGCGCTGAGCCCGATGACGTCGGCCATCCTGGATCCCTACGTCAAGGCGATGAACTCGATGCCGCGCGTGATCCTGGCGCCGATCTTCGCGGTGTGGTTCGGCCTGGGGATCTGGTCGAAGGTGGCGCTGGCGGTGACGCTGGTTTTCTTTATCGTCTTCTTCAACGTCTACCAGGGCGTCAAGGAAGTGAGCCCGGTGGTGCTCGCCAATGCGCGCATGCTGGGCGCCAACCAGCATCAGCTGCTGCGCCATGTGTACCTGCCGAGCGCGACCAGTTGGGTGTTTTCGTCACTGCATACCTCGGTCGGGCTGGCCTTTGTCGGGGCGGTGGTGGGCGAGTACCTGGGCTCGGCGCGCGGCGTGGGCTACCTGATCCTGCAAGCCGAGGGCACCTTCGACATCAACACGGTGTTCGCCGGCATCGTGGTGCTGACGGCGTTTGCGTTGATGCTGGACTGGATGGTCGGCATCGGCGAGAAGCGGCTGATGAAGTGGCAGCCTAGGAGCGGGGAGACGGAGAAACTGTAAGCCATTCGGACGCATCCTCGGCTTCCGCGACGCCGAAGCGGACTGAGGCGGTCAGGCCACCACCGGGCGTCTCGGACAGCACCACGCTGGCGCCGTGCAGCCGCGCGATCTCGCGCACTATCGACAGGCCCAGCCCGGAGCCCTCCGCAGACTGTCCGCTCTCGCCGCGATAGAAGCGGCGGAACACCGCATCGCGTTCGGCAGGCGCAATGCCTGGCCCGTTGTCCACCACCTGCAGCACAGGCATGCCGCCTGACAGTGCAACACGTACGGTGACCACCGCGCCACGGCCCGCATAGCGGATCGCATTGTCGATCAGGTTGCCCGTCATTTCCTGCAGCAGCTCTGCCTGTCCGTCGAGCTGCACCGGCCCGTCCTGCTCGAATCCCAGGTCGACCTCCTTGCCCCGTGCCACTGGTGCCCATTCCAGCGCCACGGCTTGCGCCAGCGTATCGAGCCGCAGCGGCCGCAGCGTCGGCGCGTAGCCCGCATCGGGCTCCAGCCGCGACAGCGACAGCAACTGCTGCACGCCCTTGGACGCATGCCGCACGGTGCCGTGCAGCAGCCGCATATGCTCGCGCACGCGTTCGCCATCGCGTTCGCGCAATGCCAGTTCGGATTGCGCCTGGATGATCGCCAGCGGTGTCTTGAGCTGGTGCGCGGCATCGGCGAAGAAGCGCTTGCGCGCCTGCACCATACTGTATAGCCGCGCCATGTACTGGTTGAGCGCCTGCACCAGCGGCTTCATCTCCGCAGGCAGGTCCTTTTGCTCGATCGGGTCGAGCTGGGTGCCGCGGCGCCCGACCGCGTCGGAGAGCCGGTGCAGTGGCCGCAGCCCGCGCCGCACGCCGAACCAGACAATGGCCAGCGCCAGCGTCACCAGCATCAGCTCCTGCAGCAGCGAGCCGACCAGGATATCGCGCGCCAGCAGCTGGCGCGGCTCGATGGTTTCGCCGACCAGCACCCACACCAGCCGCGTGCGCGCCGAGCCGACGTCGTGGATCGGCAGGGGCTGCGCCGCCATGCGCAGCGGCTGTTCGCGGAACACGGTGTCGTAGAACACGGTGCGGTAGAGCTGCAGCGGCGCCTCGGCGGGCATCGGCAGGTCGTCGTAGCCGGTCACGGTGGCGCCGTCTTCGTCGCGGATGCGGTAGTAGATGTGCGGGCCGGCCTGGTCGTCGAACAGCTCCAGCGCAAGATTGGGCAGGTCCACGTCGAGCCGCCCCTCGCGCAGCCGGATGCCTTCGCGCATGGCGCGCAGCGACGCCTCCAGCGTGCGGTCGAAGGCGGTATGCGCGGCCGACATCGCACGCTGGTACGTGAGCCAGGCATCGAACGCGAGCAGGACCATCAGCGGCACCAGCAGCCACAGCGACAGCTGCAGCCGCAGGCTTGGTGGCTGGCGCGGTATCTTCATCGCGGTCGCTCAGGCCGACGCCGGCCGCGACTCGAGCAGGTAGCCGAGTCCGCGCAACGTGACAATGGCCACGCCGCTGCCATCGAGCTTCTTGCGCAGCCGGTGCACGTAGATCTCGATCGCGTCCGGGTTCACGGATTCGTCGATGCCGAAGATCTTCTCCGACAGCGCCGCCTTGTTGACCGCGCGCCCGTCGCGCAGCATCAGCACTTCCAGCACGGCGCGCTCGCGGCCGGTCAGCGCCAGCAGCTCGCCGTGCAGCGTGAAGGCGCGGCTGATGCTGTCGTAGTGCAGCGGGCCGAACGCCAGCTGCGTGTTGTCATGCCCGTGGCTGCGGCGGATCAGCGCGCGGGCGCGCGCCTCCAGTTCGGACAGGTCGAACGGCTTGGCCAGGTAGTCGTCGGCGCCGAGGTCGAGGCCGCGCACGCGGTCCTCCACCGAGCCATGCGCTGTCAGGATCAGCACCGGCAGCGGGTTGCGGCGCTGGCGCAGGCGGCGCAGCACCTCCAGCCCGTCGAGTCCGGGCAGGCCGAGGTCCAGGATCAGCAGGGCGTAGTCCTGCGTGCACAGCAGGCTGTCGGCGCTGCGGCCGTCGTGCATGCAGTCGACTGTGAAGCCGGCCTGGCCCAAAGCCTGGTTCAGCGAGTTGGCCAGCATCACATTGTCTTCGGCAAGCAGGATACGCATGGAACGGGGATAGAGCGAAAAGATCGGCAAAACGGCAAGGCCATCCGGCCGGATGACCGAGGCCAGACTGATACAGCGATCTGCTGCGCCTTAGAAGCTAGGGAAACCCCCAACCCCGCCCGGCGCCGGCACGCGCAAATTGCGCCGATTCCGAAAGCGAACTGAAAGTGCGCGTCGCCTACCATCCGCCCCGTTCCAGCATCAAGACCACAACAAGCACACAAACAAAGGAGACAGCATGAAGCGTACGGCCATGGCAATCGCGACGATGGGACTGGCTGCAGCCGGGTCGGCATCCGCCCAGTCGAGCGTGACCCTGTACGGGCTGGTGGACGCCGGCATCGAATACGTCAGCCATGCCGGCCCGGACGGGTCGGCGGTAAAGCTGACCTCGGGCGGCAAGAACACGTCCCGCTGGGGTATCCGAGGCAGCGAAGACCTGGGCGGCGGGCTCAAGGCCATCTTCAACCTCGAAAGCGGCATCGCCATCGATACCGGGCGGCTGGATACCGACAACACGCTGTTCGACCGCCGCGCCACCGTGGGGCTGTCGAGTCGGTATGGCCAGGTCGTGCTCGGCCGCACCTTCACCACGACCTACGACTTCATGCTGCCGTTCGACCCGATGGGCTATGCGCCGGCCTACTCGTGGGCCACGTCGTCGACCGCCACCGGAGGCCGCAAGGACGGTCTGTTTTCGCGCGCGTCCAACGCGATCCGCTATGACGGCAGCTTCGGCGGCCTGAAGCTGGGCGCCACGGTGGCGTTGGGCGAAGTGGCGGGCGATTTCAAGAGTTCGTCCAAGTACGCGCTCGGCGTCGGCTACAACGCCGGCAAATTTGCCGCAGCGGCGACCTGGGACCGCCAGAATGGCACCGGCACCAGCACCACGCCAGCCGACAGCACCGACTACATCCAGGGCATCCACGCGGGCGCCAGCTACGACTTCGGCGGCCTGAAGCTGTTCGCCGGCTACCGCAACTACAAGCGCACCTTTACCACCGGCGCGGCCGACGCCCGCAGCGATATGTACTGGGGCGGCGCCAGCTACGACTTCACGCCGGCGTTCACGCTGTACGGCGCGGTCTACAAGCAGAACATCAAGGGCGATAACAACGCCGACCCGATCCTGTTCTCGCTGCGCGGCCAGTACGCGCTGTCCAAGCGCACGCTGGCCTACCTGTCGGTGGGCTATGCGGAGGCGCGCAATGGGCAGAACGTCAGCGTGTCGCGCGACCTGGTCGGCTTTGCCAACAACCAGACCGGCGTGATGGCCGGCCTGCAGCACCGCTTCTGACGGGAGAGGCTTGCCGACTGACGATTGACGATTGGGAACTGCCTGCCGTCCTGGCGTAGGGGTGTACGCCGACAAGGACGGCAGGCAGCTTGAGGCGCGTTGCCTCAGCGGGCGCAGGGCGTTGCCGCACGTCCTGCGCCCTTCTTTTATGGGCGGCCGGGAAGGGTGCCCGCCGCCTCGCGCGTGCTTCAGGGCACGCTCATGGCACGATCACGATCTTGCCGGTCACCTTGCGCGCTTCCATGTCCTTGAGGGCCTGCGGTGCCTGTTCCAGCGGATAGCGCGCCGAGATATGCGGGCGGATCTTGCCTTCCTTCATCCAGCCCAGCATCTGCGCCATGTTGGCCTGGTTGGCCTTGGGCTCGCGGCGCACGAAGTCGCCCCAGAACACGCCCACCAGCGACGCGCCCTTGAGCAGCGCCAGGTTCAGCGGCAGCTTCGGGATCTCGCCGTTGGCAAAACCCACCACCAGGTAGCGGCCGCGCCAGCCGATCGAGCGGAACGCCGGCTCGGCATAGATGCCGCCCACCGGGTCGTAGACGACATCCGGGCCCTTGCCGTCGGTCAGCGCCTTGACGCGCTCGCGCAGGTCTTCGGTGCTGTAGTTGATCAGCGCATCGGCACCGTGTTCCTTGCACACCGCCAGCTTTTCGTCGGTCGACGCGGCGGCGATCACGCGCGCGCCGATGGCCTTGCCGATCTCGATCGCCGCGATGCCCACGCCGCCGGCGGCGCCCAGCACGAGCATGGTCTGGCCCGCCTTCAGCTCGCCGCGGTCGATCACCGCATGGTGCGACGTGCCGTAGGTCAGCGTGAAGGCCGCGGCGGTCTCGAAGTCGATGCCGGGCGGCATCGGCACCACTGAAGCGGCGGGCGCCTTGGCCTGCGTGGCAAATGCGCCGTTGCCCAGGTAGGCGATGACTTTGTCGCCCGGCTTGACGTGGGTGACGCCTTCGCCCACGGCATTGACCACGCCCGCCAGTTCGGAGCCGGGGCTGAACGGCAGGGCAGGCTTGGCCTGGTATTTGTTCTGGATGATGAGCACATCCGGGAAGTTGACCGCTGCCGCCTTCACGTCGATGACCACTTCGCCCGCGCCCGGCACCAGGTCAGGCAGGGTTTCCACGGTCAGCGAATCAGGGGGGCCCCAGGCTTTGCACAGTACGGCTTTCATCTTGTCTCCGTTCGATATATGTGGCATTCGTGTGGCATTCCGCGCCAGTCAAGCGTATGCGGGCGGGCAGGGCAAGTGTAGCGTACAAATAGCACGGTCGTTCTGTTCCATGCCGAAGGCGCGGGGGCGGTTATTTGCGCCCTGCATACCGGCTCGCGCAGGGCAACGGGACGCGATGCCGGCGCGGCGCACGGGGCGCTTGTGCGGCGCGCGCTCAGGTACAATCGCGCCATGCATATCCTCCTTGCCAACGATGACGGTTATCTCGCGCCGGGACTGGCCGTTCTGCATGCTGCGCTCGCCCCGCTGGGCCGGATCACGGTCATTGCGCCCGAGCAGAACCACAGCGGCGCATCCAACTCTCTGACGCTGCAGCGCCCGCTTTCGATCTACGAAGCGCGCGAAGGCGTGCAGAAGGGATTCCGCTTCGTCAACGGCACGCCGACCGACTGCGTGCACATTGCGCTGACCGGGCTGCTGGAAGAGAAGCCCGACCTGGTGGTGTCCGGCATCAACCAGGGACAGAACATGGGCGAGGACGTGCTGTATTCCGGCACCGTCGCCGCCGCCATCGAAGGCTACCTGCTCGGCATCCCGTCCGTGGCCTTCTCGCAGGTCGACAAGGGCTGGGAGCATCTCGATGCAGCCGCGCGCGTGGCGCGCACCGTGGTCGAACGCATTATCGGCCAGCCGCCCGCCGAGCCCTTCCTGCTCAACGTCAATATCCCCAGCCTGCCGTTCGAACACATCAAGGGCTATCGCGCCACGCGCCTGGGCAAGCGCCATCCTTCGCAGCCGGTGATCACGCAGGTGAATCCGCGAGGCGACACCAACTACTGGATCGGTCCGGCCGGCGATGCGCGCGATGCCAGCGAAGGCACTGACTTCCATGCCACCGCCGCCGGTTACGTTTCGCTGACGCCGTTGCAGCTCGACCTGACCCATCGCGGGCAGCTCGATGCGCTCGACCAGTGGCTGAAATAGGCAGCCGCTTCGCAGTGTCGCGCCCCCGATGAGTTCCACGCCCCGACGCAACAAGTTCCCCCTGCCGCTGGACGCAGTCGTCGAACGCAAGCCCGCACCGGCCCGCACCGCCGGTATGCCTGCCGTCGACGCGCGGCGCACGGGCACGTCCGCGCCGCCGCCCATACCACCCGCGCAGGCCAAGCCAAGGCTGCCGCGCACCGCGGCACCGGCACCGGTGCCCGCACCCGCGAGCGCGGTGGAGCAGCGCGCCTCGGCGGCCACGGCCGGCGGCGGCGGCATGGCGTCCGCGCGTGCGCGTGCCGCGCTGGCGGCCCGGCTGCGGGCCGGCGGCATCCGCGACGAGCGCGTGCTGTCGGCCATCGCCACGGTGCCGCGCCACCTGTTCGTCGAGCCGGGACTGGCATCGCAGGCGTATGAAGACGCCGCGCTGCCGATCGGCCACCAGCAGACCATTTCCAAGCCATCGGTGGTGGCGCGCATGATCGAGTTGCTGCGCGACGGCCTGGCCGCCGACACACCGCTGGAGCGCGTGCTGGAGATCGGCACCGGCTGCGGCTACCAGGCCGCGGTGCTGAGCCAGGTGGCGCGCGAAGTCTTCTCGATCGAGCGCATCCGGCCACTGCACGAGCAGGCCAAGGCGAACCTGCGTCCGCTGCGCGTGCCCAACCTGCGCCTGCACTATGGCGACGGCATGCTCGGGCTGCCGCAGGCGGCGCCGTTCTCGGCCGTTATCCTGGCCGCCGCCGGCATGGAGGTGCCACAGGCGCTGCTGGACCAACTGGAGGTAGGCGGGCGATTGATCGCCCCGGTGGCCGTGGTGCCGCCGGCAGGCGTACCCGGCCAGACGGTGACGCAGCAACTGCTGCTGATCGAGCGTCGCAACCGCCATCGCTTTCACCGAACCGCGCTTGAAGCCGTTTTCTTTGTGCCCTTAAAATCGGGCACCATCTGAGTCGAACTATGCACAACATCGTGAAATCGCAATATTTCGCACGCGCCGGTCAACTTTTTACGGCTTCTGCGCTGACGGCCCTGCTGGCCGCCTGCGCTAATTCGCCGATGCCGGCCCCTGTCGTTGACCGCACCTCCACGTCGGGCGCGGCCGCTGCGTCGATGGAGCCGGCCCCGCCGGGATACTATCGGGTCAAGCGAGGTGATACGCTTTATCGAATCGCGCTGGAAAACGGCCAGTCGTACCGCGATGTCGCGACCTGGAACAACCTGTCCAATGTGAACCAGATCGAAGTTGGCCAGTTGTTGCGCATCATGCCTCCGGGTGCCGACGTCAACGCCGCGCCCGGGGTTTCCACTACGCCGATCGCCCCGGCCACGGTACAGGGGCAGCCGATCGACCAGGCGCGCCCGGCGGCCGCGCCTGTGCCACCGCCAGCGGCCGCACCGGTTGCGCCGGCAACGCCCGCGGCAGCGGCGGCCACCTCGGCCGCACCGGTTGCGGATGGCGCGATGAAGCTGGCCTGGCCGGCGACCGGCCAGATGGTCGCCAAATTCGATGACAAGGGTAATAAAGGCATCGATATTGCGGGCAAGAAGGGCGACGCGGTATTGGCCGCCGATGATGGCCGAGTGATTCACGTTGGCCCCTTGCGCGGCTACGGGAATCTTGTCATCATCAAACACAACGAGACATTTCTTACTGCGTACGGGCACAACGAAAAGGTGCTCGTG
Source organism: Cupriavidus sp. NPDC089707 (assembly GCF_044748965.1). Taxonomy (NCBI): domain Bacteria; kingdom Pseudomonadati; phylum Pseudomonadota; class Betaproteobacteria; order Burkholderiales; family Burkholderiaceae; genus Cupriavidus; species Cupriavidus sp. NPDC089707. The sequence goes on along the minus strand of NZ_JBIVHB010000003.1, from coordinate 349,309 downwards.
GCAGAGCAATCCGCGGTCCGCAAGGGCCAGAAGATTGCGGAGATGGGCAACAGTGATACCGACCGGGTGAAGCTTCACTTCGAAGTTCGCAAGAACGGAAAACCGGTTGATCCGATGCGGTACCTGCCGCCACAGTGAGGGTTCATGCCACGCCAGAAAACTGTCTCCTCCGGAACAACTGTCAGCAGGGCTCGCCGTCCCAAGCAGCCGGAAGTGAAGGCTGGTGTGGCACATCCCGACGAGCACGCCGACGCGCAAGCGTTCGAGCCGGATCTCGCTGCCGACCTGATTCCCGTGACCGACGAGCCGATCGCCACGTCCACTTCGGTGGGCCTGCGCGAAGCGGACCTGCTTGCCGACGACAACGACCGCCATCTGCGCGATGACGACGATGACGAGTCCGAAGACGAGGAAGAGAGCGAAGGCGAGAACGGCAGCGACGGCGCAGCGGCTGAGCACGACGACTTCCGCACGGTGCTGCATACCGAACTGGCCGCCGACACCGTCCAGCATTACCTGAATCGCATCAGCATCAAGCCGCTGTTGTCCGCGCCGGAAGAACTGCATTTCTCCACGCTGGCCAAGGACGGCGATTTTGCCGCGCGCCAGGTCATGATCGAGCGCAACCTGCGGCTGGTGGTCAGCATCGCCAAGGGCTATCTCAATCGCGGCGTGCCGCTGCTCGACCTGATCGAGGAAGGCAACCTCGGCCTGATGCATGCGATCGAGAAATTCGATCCGTCGCGCGGGTTCCGTTTTTCGACCTATGCGACCTGGTGGATCCGCCAGAGCATCGAGCGCGCCATCATGAACCAGGCCCGCACCGTTCGCCTGCCGGTGCACGTGATCCGCGAACTGAACCAGGTGCTGCGCGCCAAGCGCCATCTGGAGAAGGGCGGCACCGACGGGCGCGACGCCAGCCTGGAAGATATCGCCCACCTGCTGGGCAAGACGCCGGACGAAGTGCAGGACGTCCTGGCACTCAACGAACACACCACCTCGCTCGATACGCCGTTCGACCTCGATCCCGGCTCGAGCCTCCTGGATTTCCTCTCCGACGAGCACAACGCCGCCCCTGACCAGGAGGTGGCGCACCGCGAGCTGGAAGGGCTGATGAAGCTCTGGCTGGCGCGCCTGTCGGAAAAGCATCGCTATGTGGTGGAGCGCCGCTTCGGCCTCAACCATATCGAGCCAGCCACGCTGGAAGAGCTCGCCGAGGAGATGGGCCTCACGCGCGAGCGCGTACGCCAGATCCAGCAGGAGGCGCTGGTCAAGCTCAAGCGGCATTTCGCTTCGCAAGGTGTCAGGAAGGACGCCGTTTTATGACCCCTGTGCTGGTATTCGACATCGAGACCATTCCCGATGTCGCCGGCCTGCGCCGTTTGCATGACCATCCCGACGCGATGAGCGACGGCGAAGTTGCCGAACACGCCTTCGCCGCCCGCCGCGAGAAAACCGGCAGCGATTTCCTGCCGCACTACCTGCAGCGCGTCGCCGCGATTTCCTGCGTGCTGCGGCGCACGCACCGCGATGGCTCGGCGGTGTTCCACGTGGGCTCGCTCGGCACCATCGAGGACAACGAAGCCACGCTGATCCAGAAGTTCTACGAACTGATCGCCCGCTACAGCCCGCAACTGGTTTCATGGAACGGTGGCGGATTCGATCTCCCTGTGCTGCATTACCGCGGCCTGGTCAACGGCGTCACCGCGCCGCGCTACTGGGAGATGGGCGAGGGCCGCGATGAAGACAGTCGTGACTTCAAGTGGAACAACTACATCAGCCGTTACCACATGCGGCACCTAGACCTGATGGATCTGCTGGCGATGTACCAGCCGCGCGCCAGCGCGCCGTTGGATGACCTGGCCAAGCTGTGCGGTTTCCCCGGCAAGATGGGGATGGACGGCAGCAAGGTCTGGCATGCTTTCCAGGCTGGCCAGCTCGACGAGATCCGCGCCTATTGCGAGACCGACGTCGTCAACACCTACCTGATGTACTGCCGTTTCCAGCTGATGCGCGGCGGCATGTCGCCGCGCGAATTCGACATGGAGATGGATCTTGTCCAGGAATCGCTGGCGGAACTGCCCGGCGAACAGTGGATGGAATACCTGCAGGCCTTCCGGCTGCAGCGCCTCACGCCCGAAGTCGACGACTTCGAGGACTGATCGCGCCGGCGCCCGCCGGCGTGCGCCACAGCCCTACACGTCCAGCGACAGCTGGATCGGCTGGTGGTCCGAATCGGCGGTGTCCGCATTGACTTCGCAACGCTGGATCCGCGCGGCCAGACTATCCGTCACGAACATGAAGTCGCAGGCGAACGGTGGCTCGGGCCATTGCTCCTTGTCATGGATGGCGCAGGTCGGCGCATGCTGCTGGCCGGGGTGTGTGAGCAGCCAGGCGTCGCGCCATGGCGTGGTGGCGTCGTCGAACGGCTCCAGCATGCGTCGGTAGGCAATGTCGTCGGGTTTGCTGTTGAAATCGCCGCAGAGGATGGCGTCGGCGGCGCGCGGTTCCGGCGTAAACGGCCCCGGCCACTTCTCGCTGCGGCCTGGGCGTCGCGCGTGGTCGCAGGCCTCGGCATGGCAGCCGCGCAGGGCTTCGGCCTGCGCCGCGCGCTGGAGCGCCGAGTAATACTCAAGGTGCGTGCAGATCACGCGCAGCCGCTGCGTGCCGGCTTCTATCGTAACTTCCAGAGCTACGCGCGGCATCGACGCCACTTGCGGGTCTGCAGGCCACGGCAATGCGTGCCGGAATACTTCGCGCACCGGCAGCTTCGTCGCGATCAGGTTGCCGAATTGCTTGTGCGCGCCGTTGCGGTCGCGCCGGTCGACGCCTGACGCAAACAGCAAGTGATAACCTGGCAGCAGCGCGGTCAGCTCGGCCACCTGGTCCTGCCCCGGCTGGCCGCGTAGTTCACCGAATCCGCGCGTGACTTCTTGCAGGCAGATCACATCGGCGTCGGCCATCGCGCGCAGCGTGTCCACCTGTCGCGCCAGATCCACGCGCCCGTCCGCGCCGCGGCCCCATTGGATATTCCACGAAATCAGTTCCATGCAACGCTCCGTCGTTTGACCCGACCGGTCTGGCATACAATCGCGCTTTCGTAAAACAATACGTCAGGTTTTATCTGGTGTCTCAAGCCGTGTCCTCCCCACAAGAAACGTCCGCCGTCGCGCCCGAATCAGCCGCACCGAGTGCCGCTCCCGCCGCAGGAGAGGCCCGTGGCCGTGGCAAGGCCAATGGCAATGCTCCCGGCGCCGACCCCGTGGTGTCGATCGACAGCCTCGACATGGAAGCGCGCGGCGTCGGCCGCCTGGTGAACGAGGATGGCACGCCAGGCAAAGTGATCTTTGTCGAGGGCGCGCTGCCCGGGGAAACCGTCAGCTATCGCAGCTTCCGGCGCAAGCCCAGCTACGAGCAGGCACACCTCGGCGAAGTCCTGAAGGAATCGGTGATGCGCGTGAAGCCGGGCTGCCAGTATTTCGGCGTCTGCGGCGGGTGCTCGATGCAGCATCTGGATTCGCGCGCGCAACTCGCGATCAAGCAGCGGGTGCTGGAAGACAACCTGTGGCACCTTTCCAAGGTCAAGCCCGACGTGGTGTTCCGGCCGATCGCCGGGCCGGACTGGGGCTACCGCTACCGCGCGCGCCTGACGGTGCGCCACGTGGTAAAGAAGGGCGGCGTGCTGGTGGGCTTCCACGAGCGCAAGAGCAGTTATGTGGCCGATATGACCCGTTGCGAAATCCTTCCGCCGCATGTGTCGGCGATGCTGGTGCCGCTGCGCGAACTGGTGTTGGGGCTGTCGATCCGCGACCGCATGCCGCAGATCGAGCTGGCCGTCGGGCACGAAGTGACGGCGCTGGTGCTGCGGATCCTCGAGCCGCTGACCGACGCCGACAAGGACCTGCTGCGCGCCTTCGCCGATGCGCATCAGGTGCAGTTCTGGCTGCAGCCGAAGGGGCCTGACACGGTCTACCCGTTTTACCCGACCGACGTCGAGCTGGCTTATACGCTGCCGGAATTCGGCATCCGCATGCCGTTCAAGCCGACCGACTTTACGCAGGTGAACCACCAGATCAACCGCGTACTGATCGGCCGCGCGCTGCGCCTGCTGGACGCGCAGCCGGGCGACCGCCTGCTCGACCTGTTTTGCGGCATCGGCAACTTCACGCTGCCGCTGGCCACGCAGGGCAAGTCGGTGATGGGCATCGAAGGCAGCGAGGCGCTGACCACGCGCGCGCTGGCCAATGCGGAGTACAACGGGCTGGCCGCCAAGACCGAGTTCGCGTGCCGCAATCTGTTCGAAGTCACGGCCGACGACATCGCTGCGCTGGGCCGCTTCGATCGCTGGCTGGTCGACCCGCCGCGCGAAGGCGCGCTCGCGGTGAGCAAGGCGCTCGGCGAGCTGGCGCAGCAGGGCAGCGACGTGCTGCCGCGGCGCATCGTCTATGTATCGTGCAGTCCCGCCACGCTGGCGCGCGATGCCGGCCTGCTGGTGCACGAGGCGGGCTACCGCCTGAGCGGCGCTGGCGTGGTCAATATGTTCCCGCACACATCCCATGTGGAGTCGATCGCGGTGTTCGACCGCGACTGAGCGCGCGGCGGGCGCTCAAAGAAAAAGCCGGCCATCTGGCCGGCTTTTTCATGCTGCGGCGTTTGCTGTCATTCCCGGTTGCCGCCGAAAATGCCCAGCAGTGCCAGCAGGTTGGCGAAGACGTTGTACACGTCCAGGTAGATCGCCAGCGTGGCGGTAATGTAGTTGGTCTCGCCGCCATTCACCACGCGCTGTACATCGAACAGGATGTACGCCGAGAAGATACCGATCGCAATCACGGACACCGTGATCATCAGCGACGGCAGTTGCAGCCAGATGTTGGCAACGCTGGCCAGGATCAGCAGGATCACGCCGACGAACAGGAACTTGCCCAGGCCGGAGAAATCGCGCTTGCTGACGGTGGCGATGGTCGCCATCGCGCCGAACACGGCCGCCGTGCCGCCAAAGGCGTACATGATCAGCGCCGGTCCGTTGGAAAACGCCAGCGTTGCGCTGATCAGGCGCGACAGCATCAGTCCCATGAAGAACGTGAACGCCAGCAACAGCACCACGCCCATGCTGCTGTTCTTGGTTTTCTCGATGGCGAAGAAGAACCCGAACGCGATCGCCAGGAACAGGATCAGCGACAGGCCGGGGCTGCCCGCCATGAAGCTGAAGCCGGTGGCCACGCCGACCCACGCACCGAGCACGGTGGGGATCATCGAAAGGGCCAGCAGCCAGTAAGTGTTGCGCAAGACCCGATTGCGAACGACGACGTCAGTGACGGTCGACGCACTGTTGCCGAAACCGTAGGTATTCAGCTTGTTATCCATGGTGACTCCTGTCTCGAAACGATGAGGCGCCGGGCTTGTCCGAAAGAAAGAGAATTTTCGGATCGACCGCGGACGGAACCATCGTCAATGTGGCATCTGGCTGGCGGAATTGCAAGGGCGGGGTAACCCAGCGGGCACCCGCATTGCTGTTTCAGGCGCCTCAGCGCCGCCTTCGTTTGACGGAGGGTGGGGCGTCGCGTTCCGGACATGACAAGGATGTAATGTGCTGCCAATGCTACTTGTGGCCGGAATGGACCTCCGGACCCGTAACACCCGCGCCAGAGCGGCCCAGACCCTCGAAAGGGTCATCGTCTTCGTGCTAGAATTGCACGTTTAATCCATTTGTAACCCCTTCATTTTTCGGAGTTTTTCATGGCGATCGAACGCACCCTGTCGATTATCAAGCCGGATGCCGTGGCCAAGAACGTCATTGGCCAGATCTACGCCCGTTTCGAGGCCGCCGGCCTGAAGATCGTTGCTGCCAAGATGGTGCACCTGTCGCGCGGCGAAGCCGAGCAGTTCTATGCTGTCCACAAGGAGCGCCCGTTCTTCAAGGACCTGGTCGACTTCATGGTTTCGGGCCCGGTCATCATCCAGGCTCTGGAAGGCGAAAGCGCTATCGCCAAGCACCGTGACCTGATGGGCGCCACCGACCCGAAGAAGGCCGACAAGGGCACCATCCGCGCCGACTTCGCCGACAGCATCGACGCCAACGCCGTGCACGGCTCGGACGCCGCGGAAACCGCTGCCGTCGAAATCGCCTTCTTCTTCCCGGGCATGAACGTCTACAGCCGCTGATTGGCTGCTGACTGACACTGAAGCTGAGTTTGCCGTCATGAACGATCTCGTCAACCTGCTCGACTACGACGCGGACGCGCTCACCGCCTATTGCGGTGAGCTCGGCGAGAAGCCGTTCCGTGCGCGGCAACTGCAACGCTGGATTCATCACTATGGTGCCAGCCGCTTCGATGCCATGTCGGATCTCGCCAAGTCGCTGCGCGAAAAGCTGTCGACCCGGGCGGAGATCCGTGCGCCTGCCGCCATCACCGACAACCTGTCGGCCGACGGCACGCGCAAATGGCTGCTCGACGTCGGCGAGGGCAACGCGGTGGAAACGGTGTACATCCCCGAGGAAACGCGCGGTACGCTGTGCGTCTCCTCGCAGGCGGGCTGCGCGGTCAACTGCCGCTTCTGCTCGACCGGCAAGCAGGGCTTTTCGCGCAACCTGACCACGGGCGAGATCATTGGCCAGCTGTGGATGGCGGAGTTCGCCATGCGCGAGCAGCTGGGCCGTGGCCCCAAGGACGACCGCGTCATCTCCAACGTGGTGATGATGGGCATGGGCGAGCCGCTGCTGAACTACGATGCCGTGGTGCCGGCCATGCGGCTGATGCTGGACGACAACGCCTACGGCCTGTCGCGCCGCCGCGTGACACTGTCCACCTCAGGCGTGGTGCCGATGATGGACCGGCTGTCGAAAGACCTGCCGGTGGCCCTTGCCGTGTCGCTGCACGCGTCCAACGACGCCTTGCGCGACGTGCTGGTACCGTTGAACAAGAAGTACCCGCTGGCCGAACTGATGGCGGCATGCCGTCGCTACCTGGAATTCGCGCCGCGCGATTTCATTACTTTCGAATACTGCATGCTGGACGGCGTCAACGATGGTGTCGAGCACGCGCGGGAACTGCTGAAGCTTGTCGCCGACGTGCCGTGCAAGTTCAACCTGATCCCGTTCAACCCGTTCCCCGAGTCGGGCCTGAGGCGCTCCAACAACGAGCAGATCCGGCGCTTCGCGCAGGTGCTGATGGACGCCGGCATCGTGACCACCATCCGCAAGACGCGCGGCGACGACATCGACGCCGCTTGTGGCCAGCTGGCCGGGGAAGTGAAGGACCGTACCCGCCTGGCTGAGCGCGGCAAGTTCGGCAAGATCACGCCACTGGTGCCGGTCAACAGCGCCGGCCAGCCTCGGGAGGCTCGCCCTGCATGATCCGTCTGATCGCTGCAGCCCTGTTCGGGCTGCTGATGTTGTCCGGCTGCCAGCTCCCGCACACACCGGCGCAGGATCTCCAGACCGCTTCAGACCAGACCGATGCAAGGCGACGTGCCAGCATCCGGCTGCAGCTGGCCACCAGCTATCTCGAGGCGGGCCAGAGTGCGGTCGCGCTTGACGAGATCAAGCAGGCGATCGCCATCGATCCGTCGCTGGCGGATGCCTACCATGTGCGCGCGCTGATCTATATGAACATGAACGAGCAGGCGCTGGCCGACGACAGCTTCCGCACCGCGGTGTCAATGCGTGGCAACGACGGCGACCTGCTCAACAACTATGGCTGGTTCCTGTGCCAGTCGGGCCGCTATGGCGAGGCCGCGCCGATGCTGCAGCGCGCTGTGTCTGCACCGTCGGCGGGCGGCCCGGTGAAGCCGCTGATCAGCCTGGGTGCGTGCGAGCTGCGTCGCGGCAACAGCGCCGAGGCGGAGAAGAATTTGAAGGCCGCGCTCGGCTACGACCGCAACAACCCGGTGGCAAACACCAATCTGGCGCTGGTCTACTACCGGCGCGGCGATTTCGCGCAGGCCCGGCAGTATGCCCAGCGCGTCAACAGCAGCCAATTTGCCAGTGCGCAATCCCTCTGGCTGGGAGCGCGCATTGCACACCGCCAGGGCGATGGCCGCACGCAGGATGCGCTGGTCGCGCAGCTGCGCAGCCGCTTCCCCGATTCGCGTGAGTTGACCGCCTACGAACAAGGAGCATGGGATGAGTGAGCACGACCGCGCCGCAGGCCAGGCCGTACCGACGCAATACGTCGGCGGTGGCGCGCACGAAGGAGACCGCGAAGCCGCGGCGCGCGAGATTGGCGCGGCACTGGCGCGCGAGCGCGAAGCGCAGCGGCTGTCGGTGGAAGACGTCAGCGCACGCCTGAAAGTGGCGGCGCCGAAGCTGCGTGCGATCGAAGCCGGCGACCTGCAGGCGCTGCCCGACGTCACTTTCGCCAAGGGCGTGATGCGGGCCTATGCGCGCATGCTGCATGTCGATATCGACGCGCTGCTGGCGCGCTTCCAGCCTCCGGTGGCACCGGTCACCGAAATTGCACGCCAGCGCGAGGGCAGCCTCAATGCGGCGTTCGACGACCGCAATCGCTTCCGCACCGGCGGAGCCGGCGGGCGCTGGGTCTGGCTGGCGCTGGTGGCGGTGGTGCTGGCCGCCGGTGGCTGGTTCGGCCTGGACCATATCCGCCAGTGGATCGAGACCCGCAGCAGCGTGACCGAGACTGCCACGACGGAAGAACATGCCGCCGCGCAATCGACCGAGCCCGGCACGGTGACGGCGGCGCTGCCGCCGGTCATGGCCGCCGCCGACTCGCCGGCACCCTCGGCTGAAACCACACCGGCCAGCGCCGTGGGCGCGACTGCCGCGCCGGCATCGGCCGCGACGGTCGTGCTCGCTGCTGTGCCTGCCGCTGCGCCGGCCGTGGCAACACCTGCACCGGCGCCCGCAGCGCCCGCAGTGCCTGCAGGCGAGGGTGAACTGCAGATCCGCTTCGCCGGCGACACCTGGTATGAAATCCGCGACAGCAGCGGCAAGATCGTGCTGGGTGGCACGGCCAGGGCCGGCCAGGCCGTGGCCGGTGGCGGCAAGGCTCCATACAAGGTGGTGATCGGCAACGTCAAGGGTGTCGAGTCAATGACGCGCAACGGCGAGCCGGTCGACCTGAAGGCAGGCAACCGCAACAACGTGGCGCGCCTGACGCTGCCCTGATCCGGGCCGGCGAGAGGTGTGGCGCAGTGCGTCTTTGCAAGGTGGTAATGCTATGAACCAACAGCTCTGTCTCCCGGTCCTGCCCGGCTCGCTGCCCCGCCGCCAGACGCGCCAGGCGCGCGTCGTGTGGGGCGATAACGTGGTGACCATCGGCGGCGACGCCCCGGTGCGCGTGCAGTCGATGACCAACACGGACACGGTTGACGCCATCGGCACGGCGATCCAGGTCAAGGACCTGGCACGCGCGGGTTCGGAAATCGTGCGCATCACGGTGAACACGCCTGAGGCCGCCGCCGCAGTGCCGTCGATCCGCGAGCAGCTCGACCGCATGGGCGTCGACGTGCCGCTGGTGGGCGACTTCCACTACAACGGTCACAAGCTGCTGCAGGACTATCCGGCCTGCGCCGAGGCACTGTCCAAGTACCGCATCAACCCCGGCAACGTGGGGCAGGGCGCCAAGCGCGACACGCAGTTCGCGCAGATGATCGAGATGGCGTGCCGCTACAACAAGCCGGTGCGCATCGGCGTGAACTGGGGCAGCCTGGACCAGGACCTGCTGGCGCGCATCATGGACGAGAACGCGTCGCGCGCCGAGCCTTGGCCGGCGCAGAGCGTGATGATCGAGGCGCTGATCACGTCGGCGATCGATTCGGCGAAGAAGGCCGAAGAGATCGGCCTGCCGGGCCACCAGATTATCCTGTCTTGCAAGGTATCGCAGGTGCAGGAGTTGATCGCGGTCTACCGCGAACTGGCGCGCCGCTGCGACTATGCGCTGCACCTGGGCCTGACCGAGGCCGGCATGGGCAGCAAGGGCATTGTTGCCTCCACCGCGGCGCTGTCGGTGCTGCTGCAGGAAGGCATCGGCGACACCGTCCGCATCTCGCTGACGCCGGAACCCGGCGCGCCGCGCGAGAAGGAAGTGTATGTGGGGCAGGAAATCCTGCAGACCATGGGCCTGCGCAACTTCACCCCGATGGTGATTGCCTGTCCGGGATGTGGTCGCACCACCAGCACGGTGTTCCAGGAGCTTGCGGCGAGCATCCAGACGTACCTGCGCGAGCAGATGCCGCATTGGAAAACCGCCTATCCCGGCGTCGAGGAAATGGATGTGGCCGTGATGGGCTGCATCGTCAACGGCCCGGGCGAGAGCAAGCACGCCAATATCGGCATTTCGCTGCCGGGCTCGGGCGAGTCGCCGGCGGCGCCGGTGTTCGTCGACGGCGTCAAGGTGAAGACGCTGCGCGGCGAGCGCATCGCAGAGGAATTCCAGGCGATCGTCGACGAGTACGTTCGCACGCATTACGGCCCGGGCGCTGCGCGGGCCGATAAAGAAGTGGCCGCCTGAGCCGCACCGGCCGGGCCCGAGAAGCTGACAAGAACAGAATGACGCAATCCGACAACGCAGCCGCCACCGGCGCTGCCAAGACTGAACCGAAAGCCGAGCAGAAGGTGAGGCCCGCCAAGGCCTTGCAGGGCGTGAAGGGCATGAACGACATGCTGCCGGCCGACGCGCCGCTGTGGGAGCATTTCGAAAATGCCGCGCGTGCCATGCTGCGCGCCTACGGCTACCAGCAGCTGCGCACGCCGATCGTCGAGCACACGCAGCTGTTCGTGCGCGGCATCGGCGAGGTGACCGACATCGTCGAGAAGGAGATGTACTCCTTCACCGATGCGCTCAACGGCGAGCAGCTGACGTTGCGACCCGAAGGCACCGCCGCCGCCGTGCGCGCGACCATCGAGCACAATCTGCTGTACGACGGCCCCAAGCGCCTGTGGTACACCGGCCCGATGTTCCGCCACGAGCGTCCGCAGCGCGGCCGCTATCGCCAGTTCCATCAGCTTGGCGCCGAGGCGCTGGGCTTCGCCGGTCCGGACGTCGACGCCGAGATCATCCTGATGTGCCAGCGCCTGTGGGACGACCTGGGGCTGGTCGGCGTGCGCCTGGAGATCAATTCGCTGGGGCAGGCCGATGAGCGTGCCGCTCACCGCGAGGAGCTGATCGGGTACCTGGAAGGCTTCCAGGACATCCTGGACGAGGACAGCAAGCGCCGCCTGTACACCAACCCGCTGCGCGTGCTGGATACCAAGAATCCGGCGCTGCAGGAAATGGCAGCCAATGCGCCCAAGCTGATCGACTTCCTGGGCGAAGAGTCGCTGGCTCACTTCGAGGGCGTGCAGCGCTTGCTCAAGGCCAACAATATCCCGTTCAAGATCAATCCGCGCCTGGTGCGCGGGCTGGACTACTACAACCTGACGGTGTTCGAGTGGATCACCGACAAGCTCGGCGCGCAGGGCACTATCGCCGGCGGCGGCCGCTATGACCCGCTGATCGCGCAGATGGGCGGCAAGCCGGCACCGGCTTGCGGCTGGGCCATGGGTGTCGAGCGCATCATCGAGCTGATCCGCGAAGAGGGCGTGGTGCCCGATGCCGTGGGATGCGATGTCTACCTCGTGCATCAGGGCGAAGCGGCCGCGCAGCAGGCCATGGTCGCGGCCGAGCGCCTGCGCGACACCGGCCTCGACGTGGTGCTGCATGCCAGCGCCGACGGCAAGGGCGGCAGCTTCAAGTCGCAGATGAAGCGCGCCGACGCAAGCGGTGCAGCCTATGCCGTTATCATTGGCGACGATGAAGTGGCCGCTGGCGTGGTCCAGGTCAAGGAACTTCGCCAGCGCGATCAGGCCGAAGGCGGTGGGCAGCAGGCCACCGTGCAGGCCGAGGGCCTGGTTGACTACCTGATCGACGCCATGGTCGGCGCCAGCGAATAAGCGCGGCATCAGCGCAATCGGCCGCACCGTCATCACAAGATGTCCGTATCCAACCAACGCAGGTAATTGCCTCGACATGGCTTACGATCTAGAAGAACAGGAACAGCTTGAGAATCTGAAGGCCTGGTGGCGCCAGTACGGCAATGCGCTGACCTGGGTGCTCATCGCCGCGCTGCTGGCGTTTGCCGGCTGGAATGGCTGGAAGTACTGGGAGCGCAAACAGGCCGGCGAGGCCGCGGTGCTGTACGAGCAGGTGCTCAAGGCTGCCGAGGCGCGCGACGTCGAACGCGTCAAGCGCGCCGCGACTGACCTGGAAGCCAAGTTCGGGCGTACTGCCTATGGCCAGATGAGCGCGCTGGTCGCCGGCCGTGTGCTCTATGACGCGGGCGACCTGGCCGCGGCCAAGACCCAGCTGCAGTGGGCCGTCGACCACGGCGACGAAGAATACGCGCATCTGGCGCGGGTGCGCCTGGCCGGCGTGCTCCTCGACGAGAAGGCCTATGACCAGGGCCTGGCGCTGCTGAAGGACGAGCCGCCGGCAGCGTTCGCGTCGCTGTATGCCGACCGCCGCGGCGATTTGCTCGCCGCGCAAGACAAGCGTGACGACGCGCGCGCGGCCTATCGCAAGGCGCTGGACAAGCTGGGCGAGGCCGAGCCGGCCACGCGTCAGATCATCCAGTTCAAGCTCGATGCGCTGGGCGCGGCCTGATGCGGCCGCACGCGCTTTGTGGCATCACGCAAAACCAGGATCGTAACCTTATGACGTCAGTGCTTTCCCGCGCCGTACATCGCCAGCCCGTCCGCACCGTGACCCGTGCGCTGGTGGTGGCTGCCTGCCTGGCCGCGCTGGGCGGCTGCTCGCTGTTCAGCAAGGAAAACAAGCACCCGCCCGCCGAACTCAAGCCAGTTTCGGCCACGCTGACGGTGCGCCAGGCGTGGAAGGCCGATGTGGGCAAGAGCGGCCCGTATTCGATGCAGCCGGCCGCGGCGGGCAACAATGTCTACGTGTCGTCCAACAACGGCAACGTGATGGCGCTGGAAGGCGCTTCCGGGCGCGTGTTGTGGATGGCCAAGACCGACCTGGACCTGACCTCGGGCCCGGGCAGCGATGGCTCGGTGACCGCGGTTGCCGGCGAGAAGGGCGCAGTCTACGCCTTCGACGCCAGCGGCAAGCAGATCTGGAAGAAGCAGGTCAACGGCGAGGTGCTGTCCGCGCCGCTGGTCGGCAACGGTCTGGTGGTAGTGCGCACCACCGACACGCGCGTATTCGGCCTCGACGCCGAGACCGGCGAGCGCCGCTGGATCTACCAGCGCTCGCAGACGCCGCTGAACCTGCGTGCCGCGATGGGCATGGCATTTGCCGGTGACGGCATTGTGATGGGCTTTCCCGGCGGCAAGCTGGGCGTGCTGACGCCGGGCAACGGCGTGCTGCGTTGGGAAAGCACGATCTCCTATCCCAAGGGAGTGTCCGAGATCGAGCGTCTGAACGATGTCACCGGCCAGCCGATGATCAGCGGCCGCCAGGTCTGCGCCACCACCTTCCAGGGACGCGTGGCGTGCCTGGAGCTGGCCACCGGCCAGCCGCAATGGGGCAAGGATTTCTCGTCGCCGAGCGGCCCCGCGCAGGATGACAATGCGATCTATGCCAGCGACGAGCGGTCGGTGGTGCATGCCTTCGACCGCCAGAACGGCAGCGAGCGCTGGAAGAACGACCAGATGCGCAACCGCCGCCTGGGTGCGCCGCTGGCACTGGGTCGCTCGGTGGTGATGGGTGACTTCGAAGGCTATGTCCACTTCCTGTCGCGCGAGGACGGTCAGGTCGTCGCCCGCATGAAGACCGATGGCAGCGCCATCACCGCCGCGCCGGTGGTGGCGGGGCAGACGCTGGTGATCCAGACCCGCGACGGCGACGTCTTCGGGTTCCAGCCGGGCTGACCAGCAAGCAGTGCGCGCTGCCGTACACCTGTCGGTACGGTGCGCGCCGAATCCGGTAGCATGATCCCTGGTCGTGCGGCAAATTGCGCAGCGGGTCGCTGACCGGCGCCGCGCCCCGACAGGACAAGCGGCAAGGCGCGCCCACCGGGTGCGTGTGCCGTCGGATCCATTGACTCCGGAGTAACCGGGGGGCGGCAGGTGCCGGCCCCCGTTTCCGTTTATTGCATGAAACCAGTTATCGCACTTGTCGGCCGCCCCAATGTAGGGAAGTCGACGCTATTCAACCGCATGACCCGCTCGCGCGACGCTCTCGTCGCCGACCTGCCGGGCCTGACGCGCGACCGCCACTATGGTGAGGGGCGCGTCGGCGAGCGTCCGTTCATTGCCATCGATACCGGCGGCTTCGAGCCGGTGGTCAAGGAAGGCATCGTTGCCGAGATGGCCAAGCAGACCAAGCAGGCGGTGGTCGAGGCCGACGTGGTGATCTTTATCGTCGACGGCCGCCTGGGCCTGGCGCCGCAGGACCGCGCCATTGCCGACTACCTGCGCAAGACCGGCCGGCGCATCATGCTGGCGGTCAACAAGGCCGAGGGCATGAAGTACACCTCGGTCGCCGCGGATTTCTACGAGCTTGGCATGGGCGATCCGTACGCGATCTCCGCTGCCCACGGCGATGGCGTGCGCGAGCTGGTCGACGAAGCGATCGAGCTGGCGGTGCAGGAGCACCCGGAGCTGGCCGCGGAAGAGCCCGCGGACGGCAAAGGCGTCAAGATCGCCATCGTCGGGCGCCCCAACGTGGGGAAATCCACGCTGGTCAATACGCTGATCGGCGAAGAGCGCGTGATCGCGTTCGACATGCCGGGCACTACCCGCGACGCCATCTACGTGGAATTCGAACGCGGCGGCAAGCCTTATACGCTGATCGATACGGCTGGCCTGCGCCGGCGCGGCAAGGTGTTTGAGGCGATTGAAAAATTTTCAGTGGTCAAGACGCTGCAATCGATCGCCGATGCCAACGTCGTGATCCTGCTGCTGGATGCGCAACAGGACATTTCCGACCAGGACGCGCATATTGCCGGCTTTATCGTTGAATCCGGACGCGCTCTGGTGGTCGGCGTCAATAAATGGGACGGGCTGGATGGCCATGCCCGCGACCGCATCAAGCACGATCTCGAGCGCAAGCTGCAATTCCTGAATTTCGCGAATTTCCACTTTGTGTCGGCGCGCGAGCGCACCGGCATCGGCGCGCTGATGCGTTCCGTCGACGACGCCTTTGCCGCGGCCATGGTCAAGCTGCCGACGCCGCAACTGACGCGCGTGCTGCAGGAAGCCGTGGAATTCCAGCAGCCCAAGCGGGTCGGCGCATCGCGTCCCAAGCTGCGCTATGCGCACCAGGGTGGCTCGAACCCACCGATCGTCGTGATCCACGGCAATGCGCTGTCGGGGATTGCCGAGACTTACCGGCGCTATCTCGAAAACCGTTTCCGTGCGGCATTCAAGCTCAAGGGCACGCCCCTGCGCATCGAATTTCGTACGAACAAAAATCCGTACGCGGACTCGAAGGATTGAGTCCGGAATCGGATCCCTGGCGGGGCCAGTTTTCGTTTGCGTTCGTTTGGAACTGCGGCTAAATTCACGGTAGCAGGGGGTTCCCTGTGCATTGACGCCGACTTGGTACCGTTTTTGATCTTTTTTCTGGCGCGTTTTTGCGCTGATTGACTTGAATCGGGGATTTCCATCCCCACCATCCACCACTAAACCTATAAATTTGGAGTGTGCCATGAGCAACAAAGGGCAACTGCTACAAGACCCGTTCCTGAATGCGCTGCGCAAAGAGCACGTGCCGGTGTCCATTTACCTCGTCAATGGCATCAAGCTGCAAGGCAATATCGAATCGTTCGATCAGTACGTCGTCCTGCTGCGTAACACCGTGACGCAGATGGTCTACAAGCATGCGATTTCCACCGTCGTTCCGGCGCGCGCGGTCAACTTCCGCGTGGATGATTCCGCCGAGGCCTGATCTGCCTGGCGGCCGCCGCAACACGCGGCCGCTGACCCAAGGCATCGGCCCGGCGCCTGGCGGCGCTGCCCCGATGCCCGGCACCGGTTCGCCAGCGCGGCCGGTGCCTGCCGGACTGGCCGCGGCGCATTCAGCCGCTGCCCCCTCCCGCCTCGCGTGGGGGGCTGTCCCGGCAGGGGGCAAGGCAGGGGCGGACTTCCGCCGGCCATCCCCCTGAACCCGTATTTCCCAGCGCATTTGCGCCCTCCCTTGGATCCCAGAGCTACTTCCAACACTGCCCCCTGGCGCGCCATCCTTGTCGGCGTCGATTTCGGCAAGCATGATTTCCAGGAAAGCCTCAGCGAGCTGGCCTTGCTGACCTCCACCGCCGGCTCGGTGCCGGTGCACACGCTGACGGGCCGCCGCTCGCGGCCGGACCCGGCGCTGTTCATTGGCTCGGGCAAGGCCGAGGAGCTGAAAGAGGCCGCCGACACGCTCGATGCCGATGTGGTCGTGTTCAACCATGCACTCAGCCCGGCGCAGCAGCGTAACCTCGAGCGCTTCCTGAACCGCCACGTGATCGACCGTACCGGCCTGATCCTGGATATCTTTGGGCAGCGTGCGCAGAGCCACGTTGGCAAGGTGCAGGTCGAACTGGCGCAGGTGCAGTACCGCGCCTCTCGGCTGGTCCGCGCGTGGAGCCACCTCGAGCGGCAAAAGGGCGGTATCGGCATGCGCGGCGGCCCCGGCGAGCGCCAGCTCGAACTGGACCGACGCATGCTGGACGACCGCGCCAAGCGGCTCAAGTCGGACCTGTCGCGGCTACAGCGCCAGCACAGCACGCAGCGGCGTGCACGCGCGCGCAACGATACGCTCAGCATTTCGCTGGTGGGTTATACCAACGCGGGCAAGTCGACGCTGTTCAATGCGCTGACCAAGGCGCGCGCCTATGCGGCCGACCAGCTCTTCGCCACGCTCGATACCACCTCGCGCCGGCTGTTCCTGGATGGGCTTGGCAACGTGGTGCTGTCCGATACGGTTGGATTCATCCGCGACCTGCCCACGCAGCTGGTGGCAGCGTTCCGTGCCACGCTCGAGGAAACGGTCCACGCGGACCTGCTGCTCCATGTGGTCGATGCATCCAGCCCGGTGCGCCATGAGCAGATTGAACAAGTGAACCGCGTGCTGGCCGAGATCGATGCTTCCGATATCCCGCAGATCGTGGTGATGAACAAGATCGACGCGGCGCCAGAACTGCTGGAGCAGGGACCGCGCATCGAGCGAGATGAAGATGGCATTCCCACGCGGGTGTTCCTGAGCGCCCGCGAAGGGATCGGCCTGGATGCGCTGCGCGAATCGGTGGTCGAGGTGGCCCAGTGGCTGGCCAGCCGTCCGCCGGAGCCCGCACCATACGATCCGCGCCTGGGCGAGGCCCATCTGTATGAGGACGACAGCGACGACTTGGACGGCGCCGGTGACGGCGACGAGGGCGCCCAGGCGGAGGTGGGACGCAGGTCCTAGGCCGCCGCGGTGGCGCGGCAGTTTTTCGCGACTTGGGCGCCGTGGAGGTGCTTCTTCGGCCCGGTTCAGACGACCTTTCCATGGATTGGTCGCGATTTGGGCAAATGTGGCGCAGATGACTGCTAGAATCCCCCTGTTACAAACTTCCCCGGACCCGTGCACTTCATGCCCCAGTTTTCCCGGAATGCTGATTCGAGCCTGACACCAGGCAGCCGCTTCGCGCCACGCGCGGGCTGGCAGCGCCTGCGCGCCATCTTCTCGCTGAACGATCCGCGCTGGGGTCGTAACGGTGACGACGACGAGAAGAAGGACGGCCGCGACGACAACCGCCAGCAGAACCAGCGCCCGCAGCAGGACGGCGGCCCGCCGGACCTGGACGAACTGTGGCGCGACTTCAACCGCCGCCTGAACGGACTGCTCGGCCGCAAGGAAAATGGCGGTGGCGGTAACCAGGGCTTCGGCGGCCCGCGCACCCCGGGCAAGGGCTCGGGCGTGGGCGTCGGGGTGATCGTGGCCGCGGTGGTCGGCATCTGGCTGGCCAGCGGCTTCTTCATGGTGCAGGAAGGCCAGACCGCCGTGATCCTGCAGTTCGGCAAGTTCAAGTATTCGACCGGCCCCGGCATCAACTGGCGGCTGCCCTGGCCGATCCAGTCGGGCGAGATCGTCAACCTGTCGGCGGTGCGCTCGGTCGAAGTGGGTCGCACCACGTCGATCAAGGACAGCAACCTGAAAGACTCGTCGATGCTGACGCAGGACGAGAACATCATCGACTTGCGCTTCACCGTGCAGTACGTCATCCAGGACGCGACCGAGTTCCTGTTCTTCAACAAGACCGACCGCGGCGGTGACGAGGAACTGGTGACCCAGGCCGCCGAGACCTCGGTGCGAGAGATCGTCGGCCGCAACAAGATGGACGCGGTGCTGTACGAGAACCGCGAGCAGATCACGCAGGGCCTGGCCAAGTCGATCCAGGGCATCCTGTCGGCGTATAAGACCGGCATCCGCGTGCTGTCGGTCAACGTGCAGAGCGTGCAGCCCCCCGAGCAGGTGCAGGCGGCCTTCGATGACGTCAACAAGGCCAGCCAGGACCGCGAGCGCGCGATCAGCGAAGGCCAGGCCTATGCCAATGACATCATCCCCCGCGCCAAGGGTACCGCGGCGCGCCTGAAGGAAGAGGCCGAGGCCTACCGCTCCCGCGTGGTGGCGCAGGCCGAGGGCGATGCCTCGCGCTTCCGCTCGGTCCAGGCCGAGTACGCCAAGGCGCCGCAGGTGACGCGCGACCGGATCTATCTTGAAACCATGCAGCAGATCTACGCCAATTCGACCAAGGTGCTGGTGGATGCGCGCCAGGGCAATAACCTTCTTTACCTGCCGCTGGACAAGCTGATGGCGCAAAGCGGCGATGGCCGTGCGGCTGCTCCTGGCCAGCCGGGCGCCGCTGGCACGCCGGCGCCGGTTCCCGAGACTTCGCCGGATACCCGGTCGCGCGAATCGCTGCGCAACCGTGACCGCGACTCGCGCTGAGGAGACCCGTCATGAACCGACTGATTTCCTTCGCGATCGGCTTTTTCATCCTGCTGGCGGTGCTGTCTTCGATGCTGTTCGTGGTTGACCAGCGCCAGTACGCCGTGGTGTTCGCCTTCGGCGAGATCAAGCAGGTGGTGCGCGAGCCCGGCTTGCATTTCAAGCTGCCGCCGCCGTTCCAGAACGTGGTATTCATGGACCGTCGCCTGCAGACTATCGACGTCGCCGCCAGCGAGCGTTTCCTGACCGCCGAGAAGAAAAGCATGGTGGTGGACTGGTTCGTCAAATGGCGCATCACCGATCCGCGCAAGTTCTTTGTCGCCTTCGGCGGCAACGTGCGCGGCGCGCAGGACCGCATGACCCAGCGCATCGACGCCGTGGCGCGCGAGGAGTTCGGCAGGCGCACCGTGGCCGACGTGGTCGCGGGCGAGCGCGAACAGGTGATGCAGGCCATCCGCAATGGCATGGTCGAATACGCCAAGTCGGTGGGCGTCGAGATCCTGGACGTCCGCCTCAAGCGCGTCGACCTGCTGCCCGCGATCAGCGAATCGGTGTATCGCCGCATGGAAGCCGAGCGCAAGCGCGTGGCCAACGAGTTGCGTTCCACCGGCGCGGCCGAAGGCGAGAAGATCCGCGCTGACGCCGACCGCCAGCGCGAAGTGGTGCTGGCCGAAGCCTATCGCGATGCCCAGAAGATCAAGGGCGATGGCGATGCCAAGGCGTCGCAGATCTACGCCGATGCCTTTGGCCGTGATCCGCAGTTCGCGCAGTTCTGGCGCAGCATGGAGGCGTATCGCAATACCTTCCGCGACAAGCGCGATGTGCTGGTGCTCGAGCCCAACTCTGACTTCTTCCGCTACATGCGCTCCAGCGGTGGCGCCGCGGCGGCTGCCGCGGGCGGGTCCGGAGGCAAGCGCTAGCACCGTCGCTTGTCCGTGTGGCGAATTGACGAAACCCCGGCTTGCCGGGGTTTTGTCCGGCTGGAGCCATCATTGCCGAGTGATGGGCTGGGCGCGCGGTGAGACAAGACTGCGGCAACAATGTGCCCGGGCGTGGCCCGGCACCGCGGGCGCCGAGCCCGCTGGGTAACCGAACGACCGAGAAGAGATTCACCATGTCCAACCATTGGCTGCTGCCAGAAAACATTGCCGACGTGCTGCCGTCGGAAGCGCGCAAGATCGAAGAACTGCGCCGCCGCATGCTCGACCTGTTCCGTACCTACGGCTACGAGCTGGTGATGCCGCCGATGCTGGAGTACCTGGAGTCGCTGCTGACCGGTACCGGCCATGACCTGGACCTGCGCACGCTCAAGCTGGTGGACCAGCTGTCGGGCCGCACCATGGGCCTGCGTGCCGATATCACGCCGCAGGTCGCGCGCATCGACGCCCACTTGCTGAACCGGCCTGGCGTGACCCGCCTGTGCTATGCCGGCAACGTGCTGCACGCGCGGCCGGCGGGCTTCCACGCCACGCGCGAGCCGATCCAGATCGGCGCCGAGATCTATGGCCACGCCGGCCTCGAAGCCGACGTCGAGATCCAGGAGCTGATGCTGGCGGCGCTGCAAGCGGCGGGCCTGTCCGAGATCCGCATCGACCTGTGCCACGCCGCAATCCTGGAGGCGCTGCTGGCCGGGCTGCCGTCGATCCGCAAGATCGAGGACGCCCTTTTTGCCGCGCTCGAGACCAAGGATGTGCCGGCCCTGCGCGAGCTGACCGTGGGCATGCCGCAGACCGAACGCGATGCGCTGCTGGCGCTGCCAACGCTGTACGGCGGGGTGGAAGTGCTGGACCGCGCCCGCGCCACGCTGCCGGCGAGCCCGGCGATCGGTCGCGCGCTGGACGAACTGGCCGCGCTGGCGGTGCAGGTGCGTGGCGCCAGCGTCAATATCGACCTGTCGGACCTGCGCGGTTACCACTATCACAGCGGTGTGATGTTCACGGCTTACGTGGCGGGGCTGCCCAACTATGTGGCCCGGGGTGGGCGCTATGACAAGGTAGGCGAAGCCTTTGGGCGCGCGCGGCCGGCGACGGGTTTTTCGCTCGACCTGCGCGAAGTCGCGTCGCTTTCACCGGTGGAAGTGCGCGCCCAGGCGATTTTCGCGCCGTGGGATGCGGATCCGGCACTGCGCGCCGCGATTTCGGCGCTGCGCGCTGCCGGCGAGATCGTGATCCAGTCATTGCCCGGCCATACCCACGAACTCGACGAATTCAACTGCGATCGCCAACTGGTGCGCCAGGATTCCGGTTGGGCCGTGGTGCCGCGCTGACGCCGGGCGAGCAATCCCGGCCAAAAATCGGGAATCGCCCTGCAACAAGAGTAGAATACGTTTTTAACCTATTGACCAAAGCAATATGTCCGCATCCGCAGTAGGCCAGGGACGCAATGTCGTCGTGATCGGCACCCAATGGGGTGACGAAGGCAAAGGAAAAATCGTCGATTGGCTTACCGACCATGCAAAGGGCGTGGTGCGGTTCCAGGGAGGCCACAACGCTGGCCACACCCTGATCATCGGCGGCAAGAAGACCATTCTCCGCCTGATCCCGTCGGGCATCATGCGCGAAGGCACGATCTGCTACATCGGCAACGGTGTGGTGCTGTCGCCCGAGGCGCTGTTCCGTGAAATCGAAGAACTCGAAGCCGCCGGCCTGCAGGTGCAGAGCCGCCTGCGCATTTCCGAAGCGGCAACGCTGATCCTGCCGTACCACGTTGCCATCGACAAGGCACGCGAAGCCCGTCGCGGCGCGGCCAAGATCGGCACCACCGGCCGCGGTATCGGCCCGGCGTATGAAGACAAGGTTGCCCGCCGCGCGCTGCGCGTGCAGGACCTGTTCGACCCCGAGCAGTTTGCCGAGCGCCTGCGCGAGAACCTGGACTACCACAATTTCATGCTGACCCAGTACCTGGGCGCCGAAGCCGTGGACTTCCAGCAGACGCTGGACGATGCGCTGGCCTTTGCGCCGCGCCTGGCCCCGATGGTGGCCGACGTCTCGGCCGAGTTGTACGCTGTCAACGCCGCCGGTGGCAACCTGATGTTCGAAGGCGCGCAAGGCACGCTGCTGGACGTGGATCACGGCACCTATCCCTACGTTACCTCGAGCAACTGCGTGGCCGGTGCGGCCGCCGCGGGGGCCGGTGTCGGTCCGGGCCGCCTGAACTACATCCTGGGCATCACCAAGGCCTACTGCACGCGCGTGGGCTCGGGCCCGTTCCCGAGCGAGCTGTACGACAACGACAACCCGCAGCGCCAGGATCAGGTCGGCGTGCGCCTGGCCAACGTCGGCAAGGAATTCGGTTCCGTCACCGGCCGTCCGCGCCGCACCGGCTGGCTGGATGCCGCCGCGCTCAAGCGCTCGGTGCAGATTAACGGCGTGTCGGGCCTGTGCCTGACCAAGCTGGATGTGCTGGATGGCCTGGACAGCATCAAGCTGTGTGTCGGCTACATGCTCGACGGCCAGACCGTCGACATCCTGCCGCGCGGCTCTGACGCCGTGGCGCGCTGCGAGCCGGTTTATGAAGAGTTCCCGGGCTGGAACGAGTCGACCTTCGGCGTGAAGTCGTGGGACGCGCTGCCCGAGGCGGCCCGCGTTTACCTGAGGCGCGTGGAAGAGGTGGTCGGCATCCCGATCGACATGATCTCGACCGGCCCGGACCGCGATGAGACCATCCTGCTGCGTCACCCGTACAAGGTCTGACCTGGCAACCAGAAGCACGACGTAGTGCCGCGGCGCCACGAACGCCGCGGCCTGCAACAGAACATCGGCCCGCGCAAGCGGGCCGAACCTTATTGGCCCGCCGGGCCAGCCGGCCACGAAGATATCTAGAGCAAAACGATGAACCTGCCAACCAACGATGAAGAGAACCTGTGGGTCTCGTGGGACGAATACCACCGCCTGATCGCACGCCTGTCGCTGAACGTGCATGAGTCGGGCTGGAAGTTCGACAAGATCCTGTGCCTGGCGCGCGGCGGTCTGCGCGTGGGCGACCAGATGTCGCGCATCTTCGATGTGCCCCTGGCGATCCTGGCTACCAGCAGCTATCGCGAAGCGGCCGGCACGCAGCAGGGCGACCTGGACATCGCGCAATACATCACCATGACGCGCGGCGAGCTGTCGGGCAAGATCCTGCTGGTCGACGACCTGGTCGATTCGGGCATCACGCTGGAACGCGTGGGCCGTCACCTGAAGGAGCGCTATCCGGCGGTGACCGAGGTGCGCTCGGCGGTGCTGTGGTACAAGGCCTGCTCGAAGATCGAGCCGGACTATCACGTGGCCTTCCTGCCGTCGAACCCCTGGATCCACCAGCCGTTCGAAGAGTACGACACGCTGCGCCCGCACAACCTGGGCGCCTGGCTCAAGCGCGGCAAGCGCGCCAGCCTGCTCGACGACGACGCGAGCGCCTGAGCGCCGCTCCGCCGCACCTGTGCCCGCGGCGCCCGCCGCGCCCACCGCGCAACAAGGCCACGAATGGCGTCAGTAGCCGACCGTGTAACGTTGGCGCGAATGCGCCGGCTTTTCGATCTCGGTGAGCATCGCAATCGCGTAGTCCTCCATCGAGATCCAGCTCTTGCCTGCGGCATCGCTCAGCAGGGTTTCGTCGCCGATACGGAACGTGCCGGTGCGCTCGCCCGGCTCGAACAGCGCCGACGGCGACAGGAAGGTCCAGTCGATCTGTTGCTCGCCACGCAGCGCGTCAAGGAAGTCGCGGCCCGCCAGGGCCTCGGGCTTGTACGCCTCAGGGAAGGTCGGCGTATCGACCAGTTGCACATCCGGTGCCACATAGAGGCTGCCGGCGCCGCCCACCACCAGCAGTCGAGGCACGCCGGCCTGGCGCACGGCCGAAGTGACCTGCTGCGCGTTCAGTTGCGCGAAGCGCGCCGTGCTGATGACGACGTCATTGCCTGCCAGTGCCGCCGCGAGCGCGGCGCCATCCGTGCCATCCACGTCCTTGATGGTCACGCCGGCGCGTGCCGGCAACCGGCTCGCCTGGCGCGCGATGGCCGTCACCTGATGGCCGCGGCGCAGGGCTTCGTCGATCAGGCGTGTGCCGACGCGCCCGGTGGCGCCGATGATTGCGATATGCATGGTGACTCCTTCTTTGCTGGGTGGTAGAAGTAATATGAAACCAAATTGGTTACATATCGGGGTAAAAAAATTCAGCGCTTGCGGCGCTGGCCGGCACCTTCCCCGGCGCCTTTGACATCGGCAAGCATCCCGGCAATGGTGATGCCTGCCAGCGTATCGTCCATGGCTGCCTGGGCACGGTCGGCAACCTTGCGCAGCGCGCCGGTGATCTCGCGGCCGACCATGCAGGCCGGGTTTGGCGTGCTCTGGTGCAGCGTGATCAGCGCCGTGGTTTCCACCGCCTGGAACACTTCAAGCAGCGTGATCGATGTCGCCGGACGTGCCAGCGTGGCGCCGCCGGTGCTGCCCATGGTGGTGTTGACCAGGCCCGCTTCGGCGAGCTGGCCCACCAGCCGGCGGATCAGGGCGGGGTTGGTGCCGACGCTGCCAGCGATCATCGACGACGGCACCGGTTCCTCGGAACTGGCCAGCAAGGTAAGGATGTGGACCGCTACGGCGAACCGGCTGCTCGTGCTCATGATGTCGAAGATAATATGAAACCATGATAGTTACATATCATGGTTGCTGTCAACGTTGACGGCGGTGGTAAGGAAGGGACGCGATATGGTGGTCGTCGGAATGCCGGAATCGCCACTGAAGCTGTTACACTCCTCGACATTGCCGGACCGAGGTGGTTTGGTTGCCGCGCAAGGCACTGTGCGCGGTTTCAAGGACGGGGAAAACCCCGTACGCTCACGTATGACGCTGCGGCAAATTGCCGCCAAGCAAGGAGTGGAAGTTGCCGGATCTGGTACGCCAACAAAGCGCCAAAAACAAAAAACCCGCAGGGCTCGAAAGCGCTGCGGGTTTCCCGGTGATCTGGTGCCCAGGAGAGGACTCGAACCTCCACAGTGTTGCCACCGCTAGGACCTGAACCTAGTGCGTCTACCAATTCCGCCACCTGGGCAGGTGTCGAAACAACCGAAGCGCTCATTATAGAGAGCGCGAGAATTTTGTCAAATAGTTTCCAGAAAAAATTGAATCAGAACAACTATCCGATCCCCAGCCGGGAAGAAATCCTGGGCGTGCTGAGAACGTCGGGATCTCCGCAGTCGGCAGGCGATATCGCCAAGGCCCTGTCGGTCACGCGCAAAGAGCATGACGGCTTTCAGAAGCGCCTGGCGGCGATGGAACGCGACGGGCAGATCGAACTGAACCGCAAGGGCCGCTATGAACTGGCCCATCAGCCTAATTTTGTCACCGGCCGTGTGCAGGGCCACCGCGACGGCTTTGGCTTCCTGATCCGCGACGATGGCGAAGACGATATCTTCCTGCCTGAGCGCGAGCTGCAGAAGGCCATGCACAACGACCGCGCGCAAGTGCGCGTGGTGGGCTACGACCGCCGCGGCCGGCCCGAGGGGCAGATCGTCGAGATCATCGAGCGCGCCAACCGCTTCGTGATCGGGCGCCTGCTCAGCGAGGGCGGCGTGCTGGTGGTCGCGCCCGAGGACAAGCGCATCAGCCAGGACATCCTGATCCCGCCCAAGGCGCAGGGCAAGGCGCGCGTGGGGCAGGTGGTCAGCGTCGAGCTGATCGAATATCCCGACCGCTATGTGCAGCCGGTGGGCCGCGTGGTGGAGATCCTCGGCGAGATCGACGATCCCGGCATGGAGATCGAGATCGCGGTGCGCAAGTATGGCGTGCCGCATGCCTTCTCTCCGGCGGCGGCCAAGGAAGCCACCGCATTGCCGGACGAGGTGCGCCAGGCCGACCTGGACCACCGCATCGACCTGCGCGACGTCCCGCTGGTGACCATCGACGGCGAAGACGCGCGCGACTTCGACGACGCGGTCTACTGCGAGCCGGTCAAGATCGGCCGCGCCAAAGGCTGGCGCCTGATCGTGGCGATTGCCGATGTGTCGCATTACGTGCGCCCGGGCACGCCGCTGGATGCCGATGCGCTGGATCGCGCCACCTCGGTCTACTTCCCGCGCCGCGTCATCCCGATGCTGCCGGAGAAGCTGTCCAACGGGCTGTGCTCGCTCAATCCCACTGTCGACCGGCTGTGCATGGTCTGCGATGCGGTGCTCACGGCCAAGGGCGAGCTCAAGGGCTACCAGTTCTATCCCGCGGTGATGCACTCGACCGCGCGCCTGACCTACAACGAGGTCTGGTCGGTCCTGTCCAACACCAAGGGTCCCGAG
Source organism: Cupriavidus sp. NPDC089707 (assembly GCF_044748965.1). Lineage (NCBI taxonomy): Bacteria > Pseudomonadati > Pseudomonadota > Betaproteobacteria > Burkholderiales > Burkholderiaceae > Cupriavidus > Cupriavidus sp. NPDC089707. The sequence goes on along the minus strand of NZ_JBIVHB010000003.1, from coordinate 323,176 downwards.
GCGCACAAGCGCGCCGAGCTGGTGCCCCACCTGCAGAACCTGTACGAGCTGTTCCAGGTCCTGCTCAAGGCGCGGCGCGAGCGCGGCGCGATCGACTTCGACACCACCGAGACCTATATCGTCTGCAATGCGCAGGGCAAGATCGAACAGATCCTGCCGCGCACCCGCAACGATGCGCACCGGCTGATCGAGGAATGCATGCTGACCGCCAACGTGTGCGCGGCGGATTTCCTCGAACGCTTCAAGCACGCGGCGCTGTACCGCATCCATGCCGGCCCGAGCGAAGAAAAGCTGAAGAACCTGCGTGAGTTCCTGAAGACTTCCGGCCTGTCGTTGGGCGGAGGCGACAAGCCGCAGGCGTCTGACTATGCCGAGGTGATGGACAAGATCAAGTCCCGCCCGGATGCGCCGATGCTGCAGACGATGCTGCTGCGCTCAATGCAGCAGGCCGTGTACAGCCCCGACAATATCGGCCATTTCGGCCTGGCGTACGAAGCCTACGCGCACTTCACCAGCCCGATCCGCCGCTATCCCGACCTGCTGGTGCACCGTGCGATCAAGGCGGTGCTGGCGCATACCAAGTACCGGCCGGCGTTTGCCCACGGCACCGAGCTGAACACGGCGATCTCGCCCAAGGCGCGCCGCCTGCAGGCCAAGGACGCCGAGCAGAAGGCGGAACTCACCGCCGCGCGCGCCAAGCGCAACGAGGCGATCTGGGACGAGCTTGGCCTGCATTGCTCGGCCAACGAGCGCCGTGCCGACGAGGCGTCGCGCGATGTCGAGGCCTGGCTCAAGTGCTACTTCATGCGCGACAAGCTGGGCAGCGATTTTGCCGGCACCGTCAGCGCGGTGACGTCGTTCGGCATCTTCGTGCAGCTCGACGAGCTGTATGTCGAAGGGCTGGTGCACGTGACCGAACTGGGCAGCGATTACTTCCAGTACGACGAGGCCCGCAACGAACTGCGCGGCGAGCGCACCGGCATCCGCTATCGCCTGACCGACCGAGTGCGCGTGCAGGTCTCGCGTGTGGACCTCGATGCACGCAAGATCGACTTCCGCCTGGTGCAGGAGCCGTCGGCCAGGACGCTGCGTGCGCGCGCGACCGGCGCCGACACCCAGCCGCGCGTCCCGGCCGCCCACGCGGTGCCGGCGCGCAAGAAGGGTCGCCAGCTGGCGGCGTTGCTGGGCGGTTCGTCCAAGCCGGAAGAGTCGTTCGACGAGACGCTCGACCGCGTCATCGAAGAGCAACCGGTGTTTGAAGCGGTGATCACGCCGCTCAGGCCGCACGTCAAGACCGGCGGCAAGCCGGCCAAGCGCGCGGCCAAGCCCAAGCCCGCGCACCTGGAGAAGCCGCGCAAGCCGGCTTCCAAGTCGCACCCTGCCAAAACGGCCGGCAAGTCGGCCGCCAAGCGCACCCCGCGCAAGCGTTAAGGCGAGTTTGGGCCAACCGCCGTCCCCGCCTGCGCGGGGACGGCGCACGGGCGAGTACAATCGCGCCCATGGCTAAACAAAAACTTCTGATCGGCTTTCACGCCGTGACCGCGCGCCTGCGGCAAGATCCCAAGGGCGTATCGGATATCTACATCGAATCCGCCCGCCGTGACCGGCGCATGCAAGACTTCGTTCGCCTGGCCGAAAGCCTGGGCGTGCGCCTGCACCCCGTAGACGCCGAGCGCCTGCGCGGCATGGCTGGCACCGACCGCCACCAGGGCGTGGTGGCGCGCGCCGAAGACGTTGCCCTCGCGCTGAACCTGGACGAACTGTTGGATGGCATCGAAGGCACGCCGCTGCTGCTGGTGCTCGACGGCGTCACCGATCCCCACAACCTGGGTGCCTGCCTGCGCGTGGCCGACGGCGCCGGCGCGCACGCGGTGATCGCGCCCAAGGACCGCAGCGTCGGCCTCAATGCAACCGTGGCCAAGGTGGCCAGCGGCGCGGCCGAGACGGTGCCGTATATCACCGTGACTAACCTGGCGCGCACGCTGCGCGAGCTGCAGGAACGCGGCATCTGGGTGATCGGCACCGCTGACGGTACCGAGAAATCCCTCTACGACATCGACTTCAAGGGCCCGACCGCGATCGTGATGGGCGCCGAAGGCGAGGGCATGCGCCGCCTGACACGCGAGACTTGCGACGAACTGGTCGGTATCCCGATGGCCGGCGGCGTCGAGAGCCTCAACGTCTCGGTGGCCAGCGGCGTCTGCCTGTACGAAGCGGTGCGCCAGCGGCGGCTGACGCGCTGACGCCATGGTGGCCGATCCGCTGCGCCCCACGTCGGAGCCCTGGCCCGGGATGGACGAGGCGCGTCGGCTGATCGCCCAGGCGCGCAGCATCTTCGTGCTGACCGGCGCCGGCATTTCCGCCGAGTCGGGCGTGCCGACCTTCCGCGATGCGATGACTGGCCTGTGGGAACGGTTCAATCCGGAGGAGCTGGCCAGCGAAGAGGCCTACCGTCGCCAGCCGGAACTGGTGTGGGAGTGGTACCTGCACCGGCGCGCGCTGGTCGCGGCCGCGCATCCCAATCCGGCGCACCATGCGCTGGTGGCGCTGGCCGCGCAGAAGAGCGTCGCGCTGGTGACGCAGAATGTCGACGGCCTGCACCAGCGCGCCGGCAGCCAGCATGTGATCGAGCTGCATGGCAACCTGTTCGCCAACAAATGGCTGGAGGGGTGCGGACGTTGCAACGAAGCCAGCGCGTTGCCCGGCATGCCGCCGCGCTGCCACTTGTGCGGGGCGCTGATGCGCCCGGGGGTGGTGTGGTTCGGTGAAGACCTGCCGCGCGTGGCGCGATTTCGCGCCGAGCATGCGGCGCAGACCTCGGATCTGTGCCTGGTGGTGGGGACGTCGGGATTGGTCTACCCTGCTGCCGCGCTGCCGGGGCTGGCGAAGGAGCACGGCGCTCCCGTCATCGTGATCAACCCGCTGCCGTCCGCGCTGGACCAGACTGCGGACCTCGTGGTGCCGGCAGCAGCAGGCGCCTGCCTGCCGCTGCTGTGGCCACAGCCCGGTGCCGACCCGGACTGAGCCGGCCCCGCCGGCTTACTTGGCGCTTATTTGGCAATCTCGGCGATCAGCTTCTCCAGCTTGACCGCATCTGCCGCAAACAGGCGGATCCCTTCGGCCAGTTTCTCGGTGGCCATTGCGTCTTCATTCAGCTGCCAGCGGAACGATACCTCGTCCGCCGCGATGCGGGCGATGTTGGCTGCCTGCGCCTGGTCGACCGACAGCTTGCGCTCGGACGCACCCTGGCCGGCGGCCAGTTGTTCCAGCAGTTCCGGGCTGATGGTCAGCAGGTCGCAGCCGGCCAGCGACAGGATCTGCGCGGTACTGCGGAAGCTGGCGCCCATCACCTCGGTCGGGTAGCCGAACTTCTTGTAGTAGTCGTAGATCTGCCGTACCGAGCGCACGCCGGGATCATTGTCGCCGCCGTTGGCGACCGGGTCCCACTGCTCGCCGGCCTGCTTCTTGTACCAGTCGAAGATGCGGCCGACGAAAGGCGAGATCAGCTGCGCGCCGGCCTCTGCGCAGGCCACTGCCTGCACCAGCGAGAACAGCAGCGTCATGTTGCAGCGGATGCCGTCGCGCTGCAGGATCTCGGCCGCGCGGATGCCTTCCCAGGTGGACGCGATCTTGATCAGCACGCGCTCGCGCGCGATGCCGCGCTGCTCGTACAGCTGGATCAGGTGGCGGGCCTTGTTGACGGAGGCGGTGGTGTCGAACGACAGGCGCGCGTCGACCTCGGTCGAGACGCGGCCCGGCACGATCGCCAGGATCTCGCAGCCGAAGGCGATCAGCACTTCGTCCATCACCGCATCGATGCCGCCGTTGCCGTGGTGATCCTGCACTGCCTTCTCCAGCAGGTGCCGGTATTCGGGCTTCTGCACGGCCTTCAGGATCAGCGAGGGATTGGTGGTCGCGTCCTGCGGGGTGTATTGCTTCATCAGCTGGAAGTCGCCGGTGTCGGCCACTACCGTGGTGAACTGCCTGAGTTGTTCGAGCTGGTTCATGTCGCTTAGTCGTTGGCGCTGAATTGGCGCTGAATCGTTGACGATTCGGTTTGCGATGGCGGGGCGGCAAGCGCTGGCCCGGCCAATCCATTGTACCGCCGGTGGCGGGGTATGCCGCTCAATCCGCTACACTATGCGTTTCCCCCAACGCAATCTGGCTGTTGTCATGACTCAGGATGAACTCAAGGCGTTGGTGGCGCAGGCCGCCGCCGACTATGTGAAGCAGGAAGTCCCCGAAGGCGCCGTGCTGGGCGTGGGCACCGGCTCCACCGCCAACCTCTTCATTGATGCCGTGGCGGCGTTCAAGGAGCGCTTCGCGGGTGCCGTGTCGAGCTCCGAGGCATCCACGCGCCGCCTGCAGCAGCACGGGTTCAAGGTGCTGGACCTGAACGAGGTCGACGAGATTCCCGTGTACGTCGATGGCGCCGACGAGATCGATGCCAGCGGTGCCATGATCAAGGGTGGCGGCGGCGCGCTGACGCGCGAGAAGATCGTCGCCTCGGTCGCCAGGCGCTTCGTCTGCATCGCGGACGGCAGCAAGCTGGTCGGCACCATGGGTGCCTTCCCATTGCCGGTCGAGGTGATTCCCATGGCACGTGCGGCGGTCGCGCGCAAGCTGCAGGCGCTGGGCGGCCAGCCGAAGCTGCGCATGACCAAGGAAGGCGGCATCTACAAGACCGACAACGGCAATGTGATCCTCGACGTTGCGGGGCTGAAGATCGACGATCCGCGCGGCCTTGAACAGACCGTCAACCAAGTGCCGGGCGTGGTTACCGCGGGCCTGTTCGCGCTGCGCGGCGCGGACGTGCTGCTGCTCGGCACCGGCGACGGTGTGCAGCGTACAGACTACTGAGCCACTGAACCACTGCAGCGGCCCAGCAAAAAGGGGTGCCTCGGGCACCCCTTTTTTCTTTTGTCCGGATTCAGGACTGCGGCGGCACGTAGCCCTGCGCCTGGTCGGCGCCTTCGCCGAAGAAGTACTTTTCGGTCTGCTTGATCAGGTACTGGCGCGCGCGCGTGTCGGCCATGTTGAGGCGGTTCTCGTTGATCAGCATGGTCTGGTGCTTGAGCCAGCCGGCCCACGCTTCCTTTGACACGCTTTGCCAGATCTTCTTGCCCAGTTCGCCGGGCAGCGGCGGGAAGTCGAGGCCTTCGGCTTCCTTGTTCAGCTTGATGCAATGGACCATGCGGGCCATGGGGGACTCCTTGTTCGTTCGTCAGACTGGGCTCAGGGCGCTGGCGCTATTGTAGCCAAGCAGGCGGCTGGCCGCGGCGCGGCGGCCATTGACCCTACGCCGTCACAGTTTTTTCATCAGCACCATCGACTTGCGCTGCCAGTTATAGAGCTTGCGCTTGTCTTCCGGGAGATCGTCCACATTGGCGTGGACGAAGCCGCGCTTGAGGAACCAGTGCTCGGTGCGCGTGGTGAGCACGAACAGGCGCTCCAGGCCGAGCGCGCGAGCGCGGCGCTCGATGCGCTTGAGCAAGCGCTCGCCGTCGCCGGTGCCCTGGGCTTCAGTGGAGACCGTCAGGCAGGCCATTTCGCCCATGTTCTCGCGCGGGTAGTCATAGAGCGCGGCGCAGCCGAACAGCACGCCATCGTGCTCGATCACCGAGAAATTGGCGATATCGCGCTCGATCAGGTGGCGTCCGCGCGGCACCAGCGTGCCGTCCGCTTCCAGCGGCGCGATCAATTGGAGGATGCCGCCGACGTCGTCCAGCGAAGCTTCGCGCAGGCTTTCGAGGTCGGTGTCGGACAGCATGGTGCCGACGCCATCGTGCAGGAACAGTTCCAGCAGTACCGACCCGTCCAGCGAATAGGGGATCAGGTGCGCACGCGGCACGCCGCCCTTGAGCGCCTTGACCAGGTGGTGCAGGTAGTCGGCCACGTCGGGCGGCAGGTGGTTGTTCTGCAGTCGCTCCACGGCCGTGCGCAGCGACATTTCCGGCATCAGCTTGCCGACCGGGTCGGGCACGCCCGGCACCTCGGTAATGAAGATCAGCTTGTCGGCCTTGAGCGCGGTGGCGGTCGCGCTGGCCACGTCTTCCATCGACAGGTTGAAGGCCTGGCCTGTCGGCGAGAAGCCCAGCGGCGACAGCAGCACCACCTTGCCGTGCGACAGCGACATGCGCACCGACTCGGCATCGATCTTGCGCACCAGCCCGGTGTGCTGGTAGTCAGTACCGTTGACGATACCGACCGGGCGCGCGGTGACGAAATTGCCGGAAATCACCGACAGCTGCGCACCGGCCATCGGCGTATTGGGCAAGCCCTGGCTGAATGCAGCCTCGATGTCCAGGCGCAGTTCGCCGGCGGCTTCCTTGGCGCATTCGAGCGCAGCGTTATCGGTGATGCGCACGCCGTCGACGAATTGCGATTCGACATGGCGCAGCGCCAGTTGCTCTTCTACCTGGGGGCGCGAGCCGTGCACCAGCACGATCTGCATGCCCATCGCATGCAGCAGTGCCACGTCGTTGACCAGCGCGTTAAGCACGCCCGACTTGACCAGTTCACCAGCGAACGCGATCACGAAGGTCTTGCCGCGGAAGGCATGGATATACGGCGCCACCATGCGCAGCCAGTCGACGAACTGCTGGTGGTCGGGGCCGCCGCGTTCGATGGTGTCGGCGGCCGCGGGTAGCGCTGCGGTGGCGGGCTCGGCGGAAGTCGGGGGGAGTTCGGCCGTGGCGGGCGGCTCCGCCGCCGTGGCGGCTGTCGTGTCGGGAGTGGTCGCCGGCTGCGGCGTATTGGTTCTGGCGTTCATCCCGCGGATTATAATCCCGGCCAATGTCAGAACAACGCCCCTTTAAGGCTGCAAAGCCTGTCAGGTCAGGTCAATCCGCCGCCACGCAGACGCCGGCCGGTGTTGGCCAGTCCACGCCATCCAATCCGTCCCGGCCGCCGAAAGGGCAGATCCCCGGGCAGACCCCCGGGCAGACCCGGGGCCAGGCCCGGCCGCCCGCCGGCCGCCCGGAACCCGCTGCCGCCCGTCCGGCCGGCGAACCCGGCCAGCGCCAGCCGCGCGGCCCGCGCCAGGAGCGCCCGCCGCGGCCGCCGCGGCCGCCACGCGCGGTCAATCCGCTGCCCCCGATCACGTTCCCAGAGGCCCTGCCGGTCTCGGCCCGCCGCGATGAGATTGCCGCCGCGCTGCTGGCCAGCCAGGTCGTGATCGTGTCCGGCGAGACCGGCTCGGGCAAGACCACGCAGTTGCCCAAGATCTGCCTGTCGATCGGACGCGGTCCGGGACGCGATCCGGGACGCGATCCGGGGCAAGTGAGCGGGGGGCTGATCGGCCACACCCAGCCGCGCCGCATTGCCGCCACCTCGACCGCCAAGCGCATCGCCCAGGAGCTGGGGTCGCCGGTGGGCGAGCATGTCGGCTACCAGGTGCGCTTCAACGACACCATGTCGGCGGGCGCGTCGGTCAAGCTGATGACCGACGGCATTCTGCTCGCCGAGACGCAGAACGACCCGCTGCTGCGCGCCTACGACACCCTCATCATCGACGAGGCGCATGAGCGCAGCCTGAACATCGACTTCCTGATTGGCTACCTGCGCCAGATCCTGCCGAAGCGGCCCGACCTGAAGGTGATCATCACCTCGGCCACCATCGATGCGCAGCGCTTTGCCGAGCATTTCACGCTCAATGGCAAGCCCGCGCCCGTGATCGAGGTCAGCGGCCGGCTCTATCCGGTGGAGGTGCGCTACCGCCCGATTGCTGATGACGCGCCACCGGGCGCCATGCCGCGCAGCGCGCAGGCGCGCGAGCGCGACCTGTACGACGGCATCGTCGATGCCGTCGATGAACTGTGCCGCGTCGGCCCGGGCGACGTGCTGGTGTTCCTGCCAGGCGAGCGCGAGATCCGCGAGGCCGCCGAGGCGCTGCGCAAGCACCATCCGCCGCATACCGAGATCCTGCCGCTGTTCGCGCGGCTGTCGGTGCAGGAGCAGGAGCGGGTGTTCAAACCGTCCAACACGCGCCGCATCGTGCTGGCGACCAACGTCGCCGAGACCTCGCTGACGGTGCCGGGTATCCGCTACGTGGTCGATACCGGAATGGCACGCGTCAAGCGCTATTCGTACCGCAACAAGGTCGAGCAGTTGCAGGTCGAGTCGATCTCGCAGGCCGCCGCCAACCAGCGCGCCGGCCGTTGCGGCCGCGTGGCCAACGGCGTGTGCATCCGGCTATATGAAGAGTCGGACTTCACCGGCCGCCCGCGCTTCACCGATCCGGAAATCCTGCGCTCGTCGCTGGCGGCGGTGATCCTGCGCATGAAGGCGCTGCGCCTGACCGATATCGAGTCGTTCCCGTTTATCGAGCCGCCGCTGGGTCGCGCCGTCGCCGACGGCTACCAGTTGCTGCAGGAGTTGGGCGCGGTCGACGACGCCAACCAGCTCACGCCGACGGGGCGGCAGCTGGCCAAGCTGCCGCTCGACCCGCGCGTGGGCCGCATGATCCTTGCCGCGCGCGAGCATCAGTGCCTGCGCGAGGTGCTGATCATCGCCAGCGCGCTGTCGGTGCAGGATCCGCGCGACCGCCCGCAGGAAGCGCAGGAAGCCGCCGACCAGGCGCACCGCAAGTTCATGGACGAGAAGTCCGAGTTCCTGGGCTGGGTCAAGCTGTGGAAGTGGTTCGAGGACGCGGTCGCGCACAAGAAATCCAACCGCCAGCTGCAGGACCAGTGCCGCGCCCATTTCCTGTCGCACCTGCGCCTGCGCGAATGGCGCGATGTCCATTCGCAACTGCTGACCACGGTGGCGGAGCAGGGCTGGCGCCTGAACGAGAGCGAACCGACCTACGAGCAGGTGCACAAGGCACTGCTGACCGGCCTGCTCGGGAACGTCGGCGTGCGCATCGAGGATGGCGACGGCAAGGGCCGCGAGTACCTGGGCGCGCGTGGCATCAAGTTCCACCTGTGGCCGGGCTCGCTGATCGCGCGCAAGGTCGGCCGCTGGATCGTGGCGGCCGAGCTGGTCGAGACCAGCCGGCTGTTCGCGCGCACGCTGGCGCGGATCGAGCCGGAGTGGCTGGAGCAGATCGGCGGCCACCTGCTCAAGGTGAGCTGGAGCGATCCGCACTGGGAAAAGAAGGCCGGCCAGGTACTGGCGCTGGAGCGGGCCACGCTGTACGGCCTGGTGGTCTACCAGCACCGCCGCGTCCACTACGGGCCGATGAATTCGCAGGAAGCGCGCGAGCTCTTTATCCGCCGCGCGCTGGTTGAAGGCGAATTCGATACGCGCCTGCCGTTCTTCGCGCACAACCAGCGCCTGGTACGCGAGATCGAGAATCTGGAGCACAAGTCGCGCAGGCAGGACGTGCTGGTCGACGACGAGCTGATCTACGCCTTCTACGATCGCGCCATCCCGGCGGAGATCAACCAGCAGACGACCTTCGAGCAGTGGTACCAGGCCGAAAGCGCCAGGGACCGCAAGCTGCTCTACCTGAACCGCGACGAGCTGATGCGGCACGAGGCGGCCGGCATCACCACCGACCTGTTCCCCAAGACCATGAACGTGGCGGGGGTGGACATGGGGCTGACGTACCACTTCGAGCCGGGCAGCCACCGCGACGGTGTGACGCTGACCGTGCCGCTGTACGCGCTCAACCAGGTGCGGCAGGACCGTGCCGACTGGCTGGTGCCGGGCATGATCAAGGAAAAGGTCCACCTGCTGCTGAAGTCGCTGCCGCAGAAGCTGCGCCGCCACTGTGTGCCGCTGCCGGACTACGCCGCCGGCTTTGTCTCGCGCCAGCCGTTCGGCGAGAGCGAACTGCTGGACGTGCTGATTGCCGATATCCGCGAACAGACCGGCACCATGGTCAAGCGCGCCGACTTCAAGCTGGAAACGCTCCCGACGCACCATGCGATGAACTTCAAGGTCATCGACGAGCACGGCCGCCAGCTCGACATGGGCCGCAACCTGGCACAACTGCGCGCCGAGCTGGGCGGCCAGGCGCAGCAGTCGTTCCAGCGCGTTGCCGCGCAGGCGGCCGCGCAGGTGGCCGCACAAGCCGGCTCGCCCGACCAGGCCGCGCAGTTGCCGGCCGCCGAGCCTGGCCAGTATGAGAACCTGACCGGCTGGACCTTCGGCGAACTGCCCGAGCTGCTGGAGATCCGCAAGGGCAGCCAGACGCTGTTCGGCTACCCGGCGCTGGTCGACCGCGGCACGCACTGCGACGTCGAGGTCTTCGACGATCCGCAGGAAGCCGCGCGCATCCACCACCTGGGGCTGCGCCGGCTGTTCGCGCTGCAGCTGCGCGAGCAGGTCAAGTTCATCGAAAAGAACATCCCCGGGCTGCAGCAGATGGCGATGCAGTACATGACGCTGGGTACGCAGGAAATGCTGCGCGACCAGATCGTGATGCTGGCGCTGGAGCGCGCCTGCATGCAGTCGCCGCTGCCGCGCAACGAGGCCGAGTTCAACGCCCGCAAGGACGAAGGCCGCACGCGGCTGTCGCTGCTGGCGCAGGAGATCGCACGGCTGGCCGGCGCGATCCTTGCCGAATACGCCGGGCTGCCGCGCAAGCTGCTGCAGGCCAAGCCGTTCGCCGCAGCCTACGCCGACATGGAAGCCCAGCTCGGCCGGATGATAAGCAAGCGCTTTATCGACGAGACCCCATACACGCAGCTGGTCCACTTCCCGCGCTACCTGAAGGGCATCGCCATGCGTATCGACAAGCTCAAGGGCGACCCGGCGCGCGATTCCCAGCGTATTCAGGAAATGGCGCCGCTGGTGCAGCAATGGCAGCGCGCCGAAAAGCAATTGCGCACGCAAGGCCGTGGCGGCGAGGATGCGCGGCTGGAAGAGTTCCGCTGGATGCTGGAGGAACTCCGCATTGCGCTGTTCGCGCAGGAGCTTCGCACTCCCGTGCCGATGTCGGTGAAGCGGCTGCAGAAGGTGTGGGAATCGATGCAGCGCTGAGGCTCGGGCGCCGGTACGGCGGAAAATGGTCGTGCCGGCGCAACAATCTGCCAAATTCTTGTCCGCCGTCAGTCGCGACGTCAGCGGAATTAGCGGCCCAAACGTTAGAATCGCCGGTTCAGTTCTTCTTGTAGCGGGTCTTATGTTCGCATTGCGTCGGTTGGTGGCTGGTGGGATCACGGTGGGCGCGCTCGCGCTGGGCCTGACGGCCGCGCCGGCATCGGCGGAAGTCGTGGTGATCCTTAATTCGGGTGATGCGACCGTCACGCTGATCGACAAGGACACGCAGAAGGTGCTGGAGACCTTCCCGATTGGCAAGGAGCCGCACCACCTGATCGCGACCCCCGACGACAAGTCGCTGATCGTTGCCAACGCGGTCGGCAACGACCTCGTGTTCCTGGATCCGGTAACCGGCAAGGTGCAGCAGCGCGTGCCCAATATCGACGACCCATACCAGATCGGCTTCTCGCCCGACCAGAAGTGGTTCGTCGCCACCGGCAACCGGCTCGATCGCGTCGATGTCTACCGCTGGGACGGCAAGGCACTGAAAATGGCCAAGCAATACCCGCTGGCCAAGACGCCTAGCCATATCGCGTTTACCGCCGACAGCCGCATCGCCTTTATCACGCTGCAGGACTCCAATGAGGTCGCGGCGATCGACCTGATCACCCAGAGCGTGTTGTGGCGGATGGAGACCGGCTCCGCGCCGGCCGGCATCTGGGTCACGCCTGACCAGAAATACCTGCTGGTTGGCATGACCGGCGCGGACTACGTTGCCGTGATCGACTGGCGTACGCGTACGGTGGTCAAGCAGATCCAGACCGGCAAGGGCGCGCACAACTTCCGCGCGGTAGGTGACAAGCGCCACCTGTTCCTGAGCAATCGCGTGACCGGCAGCATCAGCATCATCGACCAGCAGACGCTGGCCAAGATCGGCGACATCACGGGCCTGCCGCCCGGGCCGGACGACATGGAGCTGACCGCCGACGGCAAGACGTTGTGGGTGACATTCCGCTGGGCGCGCTCGGTCGGGCTGATCGACGTGCCAAGCCGCAAGCTGGTCAAGACCGTGCGCGTTGGCCGCTCGCCGCACGGTATCTACTTCCGCACGCGCGCGCCGCTGTACTAAACGGGTCGGGGCAGGATCATGCGCGATACCAGGGCTACGCGGTCCGGACGATTCAGAAGGTTCGGCAAGATGCTCGCAGCGGTGGCGCTTGCCTGCGCCTTGCCCTCCGCGCCGCAGGCCGCGGAGGCAAACAGGGCCGCGGCAAAAGCCTGCCCGGCCGGGACGCTCTACCTGACCTTCGATACCGGCAGCATGAGCCAGGCCAAGCTGATCGCCGACACGCTGCGCCGCCACAAGATCCGCGCGACCTTCTTCCTGGCCAATGAACCCACGGTGCGGCAAGACAGTTCGCTCGACCCGTCCTGGGCGCCGTACTGGAAGATGCTGGCCGCTGATGGCCATGCCTTCGGCACACATACCTTCGACCATGTCTACCTGCGCGGCGTGCGCGCCGGCCAGGTGACAATGCGGCCGCAGTTCGGCGCGCAGGCCGGCAAGGACACGGTGATGGATGCTGCCGGCTTCTGCCGCGAACTGCGCCGCAGCGCCGACGCCTTCCGCGACATGAGCGGTACCGAGATGATGCCGCTCTGGCGCGCCCCGGGCGGCCGCACCGCGCCGCAGACGCTGCAATGGGCCGAGCAGTGCGGCTTCCGCCACGTCGGCTGGGCGCCAGCCGGTTTCCTGGGCGATGAGCTGGCGTCGGATCGCTACCCGAATGCAATGCTGCTCGCGCGCGCGCTCGACAAGCTGCGCGATGGCGACATCACCATGGCGCACCTGGGCATCTGGTCGCGCAAGGATCCATGGGCGCCGGGCGTGCTGGAGCCGCTGCTGTCCGGGCTGGAGCGCAAGGGCTTCTGCTTCGCGACGCTGCGCGAGCATCCGGCCTACCGCGACTGGATCGCCAGGCAGGCCATCGGACAACAGGAGGGCAGGCGGTAATGTGGGAGTCGCTCAACGGCTGGTTCGGACAGATCGAAGGCACGCTGTTCCAGGACGTGGTGCTGCCGGTGGTCTATGACCTCGGGTTTGGCCGCTATGCCGAAGAAGCCTTCACCGGCACCGAATGGCTGCTGGTGGGGCTGGTGCAGATCGCCGTGATGTTCCTGATTCTGGGGCCGCTGGAAAAATGGCGCCCGGTCGAGCCGGTGGCCGACCGCGCCGCGATCCGCACCGACATGCTCTACACGGCGATCCACCGCCTCGGGCTGTTCCGGCTCGCCATGTTCTTCCTGCTGGCGCCGCTGACGGATTCGCTCGAGGGGCATCTGCGTCTGATGGGCTGGCACCGGATCAACGTCGAGGACTGGTGGCCGGGCGTGACCTCGGTGCCGCTGGTCAGCTTCTTCGTCTACCTGCTGCTGTTCGATCTGCTCGACTACTGGTACCACCGCCTGTCGCATACGTTCCGCTGGTGGTGGCACCTGCACGCGGTGCACCACAGCCAGCGCCAGATGACGCTGTGGAGCGACAACCGCAACCACCTGCTGGACGACATGCTGCGCGACCTGGTGTTCGCGCTGGTGGCGCTGGGCGTGGGTGTCGAGCCATCGCAATATGTGCTGCTGGTGGCGCTGTCGCAGCTGCTGCAGAGCCTGCAGCATGCCAACGTGCGGCTGCATTTCGGCACCATCGGCGAACGCCTGCTGATCTCGCCGCGCTTCCACCGCACCCACCATGCCGTCGGCATCGGCCACGAAGCCGATGGTTCCCCGGCACGGCTGGGCGGCTGCAACTACGGCGTGATCTTCCCCTGGTGGGACATGCTGTTCGGCACCGCGGTCTTCACCGGGACCTACCACCCCACCGGTATCCGCGACCAGCTGCCGCCGCCGCTGGGCAAGGGCCACGACTACGGCGCGGGGTTCCTCGCCCACCAGTGGTACGGCATCAAGCGTCTGCTGCGGCTGCGCTGAAGCGAACCTCTACCGCTGGCGCCGCAGTCCGCGCGGCGGCGGCAGGTGGCGTATGCTAGTGTTCCGGTTTGCCGCCGGCCCCCGCGCCGGCTGTTTCCGTTTTCCACTGCATAATCGTCGAGTCCACGCTCGAACCCACGCTGCATGAACGATATCTTCCGCTCGTTTGGCCGCGCGCTTGTCAGCCAGTTGCATCCCCGCATGCTGCTGCTGACCGTGCTGCCTTTCGTCCTGGCCACGCTCTTCTGGGGCGGGCTGCTCTGGTGGGGCTGGGATCCCATCATGACCGCCACGCGCGGTTTCCTCGAAACTTCGGTGCTGACCAGCTGGATCTACAGCGCACTGGACTGGTTCAGCCTGCAATCGATGCGGGCCGTGGTGGCGCCGCTGTTCGTCGCCGCGCTGGCGGTGCCGCTGGTGATCGCGTCGATGCTGATGTTCATCGGCGTGTTCTCGGTGCCAGCCGTGGTGCGCCATCTTGAGCGCAGCTACCCGGATTTGTCCAAGGCTCACGGCGGCAGCGTGCTCGGCAGCGTGTTCCAGTCCCTGGGCAGCACCGTCGTGTTCCTGTTGCTGGTGCTGGTGACGCTGCCGCTGTGGCTGGTGCCACCGTTCTTCGCGCTGATTCCGCCGGTGCTGTGGGGCTGGCTGACCTACCGGGTGATGACCTATGACGCGCTGTCCGACCATGCCAGCGCGGAAGAGCGCAAGGCGCTGATGCGGCGCCACCGCACGCCGCTGCTGGTGATCGGCGTGGCGGTGGGTCTGCTGGGTTCGGCGCCGACACTGCTGTGGGTGTCGTCCGCGGCGGTGATCTTCCTGTTCCCGTTCGTGCTGGCCGGCACGCTATGGCTGTACGTGCTGATCTTTATCTTTTCAGCACTGTGGTTCGGCCACTTCTGCCTGCGCGCGCTGGCGCAATTGCGTGCCGAACGTGCCGCCGAACGCGACGCACAGCCCCCGGCGCAGCAGCCCGCCGGTCCGTCCGCGGGCGGCGACATCATCGACCTGGCGCCCTCCGACGTGCGGCGCATCGAACATTCCTGAAGCGAGGGCAACATGGGTTTCGGCCTGATTATCATCGGCGACGAGATTCTGTCGGGGCGGCGCGAAGACAAGCACCTGCGCCGCACCATTGAACTGCTGGGCGCGCGCGGCCTGGCGCTGGACTGGGCGCAGTATGTCGGCGACGACCGCGGCCGCATTACCGCCACGCTCAAGCGCACCTTCGCCGGAACTGACGTGGTGTTCTGCACCGGCGGTATCGGCGCAACGCCCGACGACCATACGCGCCAGTGCGCGGCGGCGGCGCTGGGCGTGCCACTGCGGTTGCATCCCGAGGCGCGCGAGCAGATCGCACTGCGCATTGCGGAGACCGCCGGCGGCGATCCCGTCAAGGCCGACCTGAGCCAGCCGGAAAACCAGCACCGATTCAAGATGGGCGAGTTTCCCGAAGGCGCGCGCATCATCCCCAACAGCTACAACCGCATCCCGGGCTTTTCTGTGGAACATCACCACTTCATGCCCGGCTTCCCGGTAATGGCATGGCCGATGATGGAATGGGTACTCGACCACGAGTATGCGCACCTGTTCCACCAGGTGCAGTATCAGGAGCGCGCCTTCTATGTCTTCGAGGCACCTGAGTCCACGCTGACGCCGCTGATGGAGAAAGTCGAAGCGGTCTTTGCCGGCATCCGCGTGTTCAGCCTGCCTTCGGTTGGCGATGTGCAGCGCGGTGACCGCTTCGCGCGCCGGCATATCGACCTGGGGGTCAAGGGGCCGGCCGAACTTGTGGCGCCCGCCTATGCCATGCTGCTGGGCGGGGTGCGCGCGATGGGGTTTGAAGTCGTTGAGCAGCCGGCGCGGGAATCGACGCAAGCCTGAGGTTTCGCGGCGGCGGACCAAACAAGAAGGGGCAGCCAGGCTGCCCCTTTTGTCATGCCGGCACGGCGGCGCCTAGGCGCTCAGGCGCCGTGCCACGGCAGGCCGCGCACGCACCAGCCTTCGACCGTCTTGCGGTGGTGATGCTCGTCGCGATTGCCCTCGAAACCTTCCAGCACGTCCATGGCGAAGTGGTATCCGGCTTCGGTCGCCACGCGCGCGGCGTGCTTGGAGCGGGCCGCGCTGCGGCACAGGAACAGCACCGGCACGTCGGCCGGCACAAGCGCCTTCAGTTCCTCGACGAAGCGGGCGTTCTGCGCGCCGCCCGGGTAGGACATCCATTCGACATGGGCGAACTGCGCGTCGGGTACATCGACGCCGCCGACCCAGTCCAGTTCGGCCTGCGTGCGCACGTCGACCAGAACCGCGGCGGGGTCGTTTTGCAGCAGGGCATAGGCTTCCTGCGGCGACAGCGCACCGAAATACGGGAGCTGGTTCTGTTGCTGGCGCTGCTGGGCGGCCTGGAGGAGATCGTCTCGGGTGGTCATCTGCGTGACAAATGAAATGGATGGAATGGAGGGCGCAAGGGCCATAACCCGGTATTCTATAGCGACGCGGCAATCCGGCGGCCTCAACGCACGGCGCGCTGACTCGATGGCGTCAGAACCGGGCATGGCATGACCGTTTTTGGTGCTTTCGCACTAAATAGGTGCGAAATATTGCTCATTGCACCATTGTGGTGTTTTATTGGTTGGCGGCCTGCGAGAATGCATGTCGATGGTGCGCCACCCGGGCGCTCCGTTCGGCGACGTCGCAGGCGGCGCCGACCCCGCGACGGTGCGCGGTTCGCCGGAGTTGCACATTTTTCGGGCCATGGAGGATGGTGGGGCGTTTGCTTGGCACGCTTTCTGCTAACATTCCTCGTCCTTTCGTGGCAAGGTCGGCAAGCGCGGCAACATGCAGCGGCGCCGCCGGCGACAGGCCCAAGAATTGGCTTTCTCAAGACATTTGCCGAATACCCAGGAGATTGGCATGGCCCACAGCGTTGCAGACGTGATGAAGCTGGTGAAGGAAAACGACGTCAAGTTCGTCGACTTCCGTTTCACCGATACCAAAGGCAAGGAGCAACACGTGTCCGTGCCCGTGTCGCACTTCGATGAAGACAAGTTCGAAAGCGGCCACGCTTTCGACGGCTCGTCGATCGCCGGCTGGAAGGGTATCGAAGCTTCGGACATGCTGCTGATGCCGGATTCGAACACGGCTCACATCGACCCGTTCTATGAAGAGCCGACGCTGGTGCTGTCGTGCGACGTGATCGAGCCGTCGGATGGCAAGGGCTATGACCGCGACCCGCGTTCGATCGCCAAGCGCGCCGAAGCCTACCTGAAGAGCACCGGCCTGGGCGACACCGCCTTCTTCGGTCCGGAACCCGAGTTCTTCATCTTCGACGGCGTGACCTGGAACGTCG
>NZ_JBIVHB010000003.1:257142-305900 GCF_044748965.1 Cupriavidus sp. NPDC089707 | reverse complement strand
GGTTGTTTGTTTACATACAATCCGTATTATCCCCGTTGTCGTCGGGCAAGGAATTCGAGCACGGCAACGCCGGCCACCGTCCGGGCAAGAAGGGCGGCTACTTCCCGGTCGCCCCGATCGACACCTTCCAGGACATGCGTTCGGAAATGTGCCTGATCCTGGAATCGCTGGGCATTCCCGTTGAAGTCCACCACCACGAAGTGGCTGGCCAGGGCCAGAACGAAATCGGCACCCGCTTCAGCACGCTGGTGCAGCGCGCCGACTGGACCCAGCTGCAGAAGTACGTGATCCAGAACGTCGCGCACACCTACGGCAAGACCGCCACCTTCATGCCGAAGCCGGTCGTTGGCGACAACGGCTCGGGCATGCACGTGCACCAGTCGGTCTGGAAGGACGGCCAGAACCTGTTCGCTGGCAACGGCTACGCCGGCCTGTCGGAATTCGCGCTGTACTACATCGGCGGCATTATCAAGCACGCCCGCGCGCTGAACGCCATCACCAATCCGGGCACGAACTCGTACAAGCGCCTGGTGCCGGGCTTCGAAGCGCCGGTCAAGCTGGCCTACTCGGCCCGCAACCGTTCGGCTTCGATCCGTATCCCGTATGTGGCCAACCCGAAGGGCCGCCGCATCGAGACCCGCTTCCCGGATCCGCTGATGAACCCGTACCTGGGCTTCTCGGCGCTGCTGATGGCCGGCCTGGACGGCGTGATGAACAAGATCCACCCGGGCGAAGCCGCCGACAAGAACCTGTACGACCTGCCGCCGGAAGAGGATGCAAAGATCCCGACCGTCTGCTCGAGCCTCGACCAGTCGCTGGAGTACCTGGACAACGACCGCGAGTTCCTGACCCGCGGCGGCGTGTTCTCGAACTCGATGATCGATGCGTACATCGAGCTGAAGATGGAAGAAGTCACGCGTTTCCGCATGACCACCCACCCGGTCGAGTTCGAAATGTACTACTCGCTGTAAGCGGCCCTTGCCCGGGAATGACGCAGGTTGTGACCGGGCAACAGTTGCACCAGAAAGGGGCGGCTTAGGCTGTCCCTTTTTGCTTTGCTCGCTAGAATGGGGAATCCGATCCCATCCCGATCCATCCCTGTTCACACCTAACGCCATGTCCATGGACGCTTCTTCGCGCAAGGCCAGCCGGGCCGCGTCGCTGCACCAATTTCGTGTTCGATTCCCTGTTCTGGTGGGTGCCGTGGCATTGACGCTGGGTAGCTGGGCCGGGCTGTCGCAGGCGCAGTCGTCTTCCGACGTCTACGTTTGCACCGGCCCCAACGGCGTACCCGAATATCGCAACGGCAACGCCGGCAAGGGGTGCAAGAAGCTGAACCTGCCCGATGTGGTGACCGTGCCTGGCGGGCGCATCGCACCGGCGCCGGCCAAGGGCGGTGCGGCAGCGGCCAGCAACGCCAGCTTCCCGCGCGTGGACAGTGCCACGCAGCGCAGCCGCGACGGCGAGCGCCGGACCGTGCTCACGCAGGAGCTGCAGGCCGAAGAAGTCAAGCTGCAGGCGCTGCGCGCCGAATACAACAACGGCCAGCCCGAGCGCCAGGGCAACGAGCGCAATTATCAGAAATACCTGGATCGCACCGCGGCACTGCGCGACGACATTGCGCGCAGCGAAGCCAACGCGGCATCGCTGCGGCGCGAGCTTGGCAACCTGAAGGACTAAGTCTTATGCGTCGCCTGATTCGCGGTGTGTCACGCAAGGTCGGAGGTGCCGACAGTGCCCGTGGCGAGTCTCCCGCACCGGACCTCGCGCAATCGGGCGCCAGCGCCCAGGTGTTGTCCATGGGCGTGGTGGCCTTCCATGCTGGTCTGGACGTGGTCGCCAATCCGGTGCTGCTGGTGCGGCAGCCCGGCCTGCGCGTGGTTTACGCCAATCCTGCCGCCGAGGCAACCTTCGGTGTGTCGCGCCGGGGCATGGTCGAGCTCTCGCTGCCGGACCTGTTCGGGCGCTCGGACGAACTGCACAACATGCTCGACACCGTGGTCGCGCGCCAGTTCGACGTGCGCCGCCAGGACCTGGTGCTGCACCCGCCGCTACAGGAACCCATCCATGCCCACGTAGTGATCGCCGCGCTGGAAGCGGCCGGCGACACTGTGGTGGTGGAGATTCTGCCCAACGAACAGAAGGTGCGCAGCGATCGCGAGGAGCGCATCCTCGATCTGACCTCGGCGAACAAGGAACTGATCCGCAACCTGGCGCATGAGATCAAGAATCCGCTCGGCGGCATCCGCGGCGCCGCGCAACTGCTGGAGTTCGAACTGCCGGAGCGCTCGCTGCGCGAATACACTCAGGTCATCATCAAGGAGTCGGACCGTCTGCAGACGCTGGTGGACCGGCTGCTGGAGCCGCACCGCCATCCGCATATCGTGTCGAGCTTGAATATCCACGAGGTGCTGGAGCGGGTGCGCTCGGTGGTGCTGGCCGAGTTTCCCAACGGGCTGGAAATCGTGCGCGACTATGACGCCAGCCTGCCCGAGTTGCAGGGCGACATGGAGCAGCTGATTCAGGCGATGCTCAACATCGTGCACAACGCCGCGCAGGCGCTGGCCGGTCACATTGCGCGCGGCGATGCGCAGATCGTGCTGCGCACGCGCGTGGCGCGCCAGGTCACCATCGCCAAGCGGTTGTTCAAGCTGGCATTGGACTTGCATGTGATCGACAACGGCCCGGGAATCCCCGAAGACATTCGCGAGCGCATCTTCTATCCGCTGGTATCGGGTAGGGATGGCGGCAGCGGTCTCGGTCTCACACTCGCTCAAACCTTCGTGCAGCAGCACGAGGGCTTGATCGAATGCGAGAGCCGGCCGGGCTGTACCGACTTCCGCATCCTGCTGCCGTTGCACTAGCTGTCCGCGAGCGATCGCGCCGCAGTGCCGGGCATGTGGAAGACCAAATGACACCGAGCAGACAAGCGACGCACATGAAGCCGATCTGGATAGTCGACGACGATCAATCAATCCGCTGGGTCCTGGAAAAGGCCCTTGCCCGTGAAAGCCTGCTCTCGCGCAGCTTCACCAATGTGCGGGACGTGCTGGCCGCGCTGGAAGAAGACCAGCCGCAGGTGCTGATTTCCGATATCCGCATGCCCGGCGGTTCCGGGCTGGACCTGCTGCAGGCCATCAAGGCACGGCATCCGGGTTTGCCGGTCATTGTGATGACCGCGTACTCTGACCTGGACAGCGCCGTGGCGGCGTTCCAGGGCGGCGCCTTCGAGTACCTGGCCAAGCCGTTCGATGTCGACAAGGCGGTCGAGCTGATCCGCCGTGCGCTGGAAGAAAGCCTGCGCGAAGAGGAGATGGACGACCGGCTGGTCGACGCACCCGAGATTCTCGGCCAGGCGCCGGCGATGCAGGACGTGTTCCGCGCCATCGGCCGGCTGTCGCAATCGAACGTCACGGTGATGATCACCGGCGAGTCGGGCACCGGCAAGGAACTGGTTGCGCGCGCGCTGCACAAGCACAGCCCACGTGCCAATGGCCCGTTCATCGCGCTCAATACCGCAGCCATTCCCAAGGACCTGCTCGAATCCGAACTGTTCGGCCACGAGCGCGGGGCCTTCACCGGCGCGCAGACCATGCGGCGCGGCCGCTTCGAGCAGGCCGAGGGCGGCACGTTGTTCCTCGATGAAATCGGGGACATGCCGTTCGACCTGCAGACCCGCCTGCTGCGCGTGCTGTCCGACGGCAACTTCTATCGCGTCGGCGGCCACAACCCATTGCGCGCCAATGTGCGAGTCATCGCCGCCACGCACCAGAACCTGGAGCTGCGCGTCAAGGAGGGCCTGTTCCGCGAGGACTTGTTCCACCGCCTGAACGTGATCCGGCTGCGCTTGCCCCCGCTGCGCGAGCGGCCCGAGGACATCACGCTGCTGGCCCGCCATTTCCTGCAGAAGAGCGCCAAGGAACTGGGCGTCGAGCCCAAACGCATGTCGGACGAGGCGCTGTCTTATGTCAGCACGCTGCCGTTCCCCGGCAATGTGCGCCAGCTCGAGAACCTGTGCAACTGGCTGACGGTGATGGCACCGGCCCAGACCATCGAGGTCAAGGACCTGCCGCGCGAGATGCTGGAGGCTGGCACCAGCGAGCCAATCAATGCGCCGCGGCCCGAGCGCATGGCCGAGGCGCGTGCCACTGAGTACGAAACCGGTCATGAACTGGCCGACTACGGCGGCTTTGCCATGCCGGTGGCGGAGGCGGACACCGCTACCGTGGTGCGGCCGGCGCCGGCTGTCAGCGCCGCGCCGGCCGGCACCGCCGCCGGCTGGGAACACCTGCTGGCCGGCGAAGCGCGCGCCATGCTCGAGGCCGGGCAGCCGGAGGTCATGGATGTGCTGACACGCCGGTTCGAGAAGGCGGTGCTGGAAGCCGCGCTCGGTGTCACGCGCGGGCGCCGGGTCGAGGCTGCGACCCGGCTGGGTATCGGGCGAAACACCATTACGCGCAAGCTGCAGGAATTGGGATTCGACTGAGCGCGATAACTCCCGGACGTTTCATTTTCCTGCTTGTGTGCTCTCTCTCCCGCTTGCGGGAGAGGGTTGGGGAGAGGGCCAGTGCATCAACGAAGTCGCGGCGCGGTAGCATGCCGCCGCCGACCCTCACCGCCGGCCCCTCTTCCGCAAGCGGGAGAGGGGAGCAAACAAGCATTCTTCGCAGTGCTGAGCCGGCCTCACCCCCGCGCTTCCACCGCCCGCCGTGCCATCTCCGCAAATCCCTCACCTCCCGCCGCAGCCGTAATATAAGCCGGTGGCACCGGCAGCTGCGGCAGGATATCCCGTACATTGGCCACCCCCACCGAGAGTGGAAAATGCGCGAACATGCTGGCATCGTTGGCCGAATCGCCGATAAACAGCCATTCGTCCCGGCACGCATCCAGGTCTTCCCCCAGCAGCTCTGCCACGCACAGCTTGCTCATCGACAGCTTGTCATGCTGTCCGAACCAGCCGTTGACATGGATGGAACTGACGGTGGCGGTCATGCCGGCCCCGCGCATCAACGTGGCAATGCGGTCCACCGCTTCCTGCGGCAGGGGCGGCACGTCTTCGGCATGGTCAATCGCCAGGTCGGCGGCGTGCCAAGCCTGGTCTGACGCCAGCGCGCAGCCCGGCACCTCAAGCAGGATGCGCTGGCCAAGCGCATGGATGCGCTCGAGGTTGCGCGCCCGGGTGGACGCATCGTCCAGGAAGCGGGTATGCAGCCGGCCATCGCGCAGGTGCGAATAGAAGGCACCGTTCTCGCCGATGATCGCGTCCACCGGCCACAGGCGGGTCAGGATCTCGGCCCACGCAATGCATCGGCCCGTCACCGGGATGACGTGCAGGCCGGCCTGGCGCAGTCCGTCGAGCGCCAGATAAGTGGAGGCGGGCAGCCGACCGTCGGTGGTCAGCGTGCCGTCGATATCGGTCAGCACGCCGCGCACGCGCTGCAGCACGGAATTAGAGAGCTTGTTCAGGGATTGCATGGCGGGCCATTGTAACCGTCGTCCTGCTGTCTTCGTCCGTTATTGCACTGCAAAACGGCAGGATCCGTGAAGTTGCTGATTTGCTTGCCCGGGTGCGACCGGCGTAACATGCCGCTGTCACAAAAGAATCACATGCTGTCGGGTTTCCGACCGCCCAAAACAAGTGAGACCAAGGAGAGCCACCCATGTCCGTATCCCGTACCGCGCTCAAACTCGTCGCGCTGGCCGCCCTGACCGGGGCCGGCAGCGCGCATGCCGCCGTTGAGATCCAGTGGTGGCACGCCATGCAGGGCGCGCTGAACGACAAGGTGAACGAGATCGCCAACAAGTTCAACGCGAGCCAGGCCGAATACAAGATCGTGCCGGTCAACAAGGGCAACTACGACGAAACCATGGCGGCCGGCATCGCCGCCTTC
Source organism: Cupriavidus sp. NPDC089707 (assembly GCF_044748965.1). Lineage (NCBI taxonomy): Bacteria > Pseudomonadati > Pseudomonadota > Betaproteobacteria > Burkholderiales > Burkholderiaceae > Cupriavidus > Cupriavidus sp. NPDC089707. The sequence continues at coordinate 300,009 of NZ_JBIVHB010000003.1, read as the reverse complement.
CGTGCCGGCGGCGCGCCGGCCATCCTGCAGGTATTCGAAGTCGGCACCGCCACCATGATGAGCGCCAAAGGCGCGATCAAGCCAGTGTCGACGGTGATGAAGGACGCCGGCGAGAAATTCGACCAGAAGGCCTACATCCCGGCCGTGGCAGGCTACTACACGTCGTCCAAGGGCGAGATGCTGTCATTCCCATTCAACAGCTCGACCACGGTCTTCTATTACAACAAGGATGCCTTCAAGAAGGCTGGCCTGGACCCGGAGAAGGCGCCCAAGACCTGGCCGGAGGTGATGCAGTACTCGGCCAAGCTGAAGGCATCGGGCACCAACTGCGCGTACACCACCGACTGGCAGGGCTGGGTTCATCTGGAAAGCTTCTCGGCCTGGCATAACACGCTGTACGCCACCAAGAACAACGGCTTTGGCGGCACCGACACGCGCCTGGTCTTCAACAGCCCGCTGCACGTCAAGCACATCACCAACCTGCAGGACATGGTGAAGAAGGGCTACTTCAGCTATGGCGGCCGCAAGGCAGAATCGCAGGCCAAGTTCTACAACGGCGAGTGCGCGATGTTCACCGGCTCGTCGGCCTCGCTGGCCAATATCCGCAAGAACGCCAAATTCGCGTTCGCGGTGGCCCAGTTGCCGTACTACCCGGAAGTACAGGGCGCGCCGCAGAACACCATCATCGGCGGCGCCTCGCTGTGGGTGATGGGCGGCAAGAAGCCGGACGAGTACAAGGGCGTGGCCAAGTTCTTCAACTTCCTGTCGCGTCCGGAGATCCAGTCCGACTGGCACCAGGCCACCGGCTACCTGCCTGTGACGATGGCAGCCTACGAGATGACCAGGAAGTCTGGCTACTACGACAAGAACCCGGGTGCCGATGTGTCGGTGCAGCAGATGGTGGTCAAGACCACCGACAAGTCGCGCGGCGTGCGCCTGGGCAACATGGTGCAGATCCGTACCGTGGTTGACGAGGAGCTGGAAGCCGTCTGGGCTGGCAAGAAGGAGCCCAAGGCAGCGCTGGACTCGGCCGTGGCCCGTGGCAACGATCTGCTGGAGCGCTTCCAGAAGACCGCGCGCGAATAAGCGCGCCCCGATAGCAAGCTGATGGAAAAGGGCGGGCGGCGGCGAAACCTCCGCCCGCTTGCATTGTGGCTGGCCACATCGGGTCAGCCGTAACGCCGTACCTTGAACGATGCCGCGACCCGCGGCACTCGCCGGAATCCGTTTATGGAAAAACGCGTCGTTTTCCGCTCTCCGTGGCTGCCATATCTGCTGGTATTGCCGCAGATCGCGATCACGCTGATCTTTTTCTTCCTGCCCGCCGGGCAGGCGCTGTACCAGTCGATGCTGCAGCAGGATGCCTTCGGCATCCATCTGGAGTTCGTCGGCCTCGACAACTTCCGCATGCTGTGGAACGACCCGCTGTATGTGGAGTCGTTCCAGACCACCGCGATCTTCGCCATTGGCGTCACCGTGGTGGGTCTGACCACTGCGCTGGCGCTGGCCTATTTTGCCGACCGTGTGATCCGCGCCGCAGTCGGCTACAAGACCTTGCTGATCTGGCCGTACGCGGTCGCGCCGGCGGTGGCGGGCGTACTGTGGATGTTCATGTTCAACCCGACCCTGGGCGTGGTTTCGTACGCGTTGCGCAAGATGGGCGTGGAATGGAACTTCCTCCTCAACGGCAACCAGGCCCTGCTGCTGGTGGTGCTGGCCGCGGCATGGAAGCAGATCAGCTACAACTTCCTGTTCTTCCTGGCCGGGCTGCAGAGCATCCCGCGCTCGCTGATCGAAGCCGCGGCCATCGACGGTGCCGGACCTTGGCGTCGCTTCTGGTCGATCATCTTCCCGCTGCTGTCGCCGACCACCTTCTTCCTGATGGTGATCAACGTGGTCTACGCGTTCTTCGACACCTTCGCGATCATCGATGCGGTCACCCACGGCGGCCCGTTCAACTCGACCAATACGCTGGTGTACAAGGTCTTCCATGACGGCTTCCGCGGCATGGATATCGGTGGCTCGGCCGCGCAGTCGGTGGTGCTGATGGTGATCGTGATCGCGCTGACCGTGGTGCAGTTCCGCTACGTCGAGCGCAAGGTCCAGTACTGAAGGAGGCAATCATGGTAGAACGTCGTCCTTTCCTGGACTTTCTGACCCACGCTGTGCTGATCCTCGGCATGGTGGTGGTGGTGTTCCCGGTGTATCTGACCTTCGTGGCGTCCACACTGACCGCCGAAGAAGTGCTGGACGCGCCGATGACGCTGATCCCCGGCAGCCACCTGATCGAGAACTATCGCACCGTGCTGTTCCAGGGCGTGGGCGAGGCCGCGTCGCCGGTCTCGACCATGATGAAGAACAGCCTGATCATGGCGCTGGGCATCGCGCTGGGCAAGATCGCGATCTCGATTATCTCGGCCTTTGCCATCGTCTATTTCAAGTTCCCGCTGCGCAAGACCTTCTTCTGGCTGATCTTCATCACGCTGATGCTTCCGGTTGAGGTGCGGATCCTGCCGACCTACAAGGTCGTGTCGGATCTTGGGCTGCTCGACAGCTATTTCGGGCTGACCATTCCGATCATTGCGTCGGCGACCGCGACCTTCCTGTTCCGCCAGTTCTTCCTGACCATTCCCGATGAACTGGCAGAAGCCGCGCGCATCGACGGCGCCGGGCCACTGCGCTTTTTCTGGGACGTGGTGCTGCCGCTGTCGCGCACCAGCATCGCCGCGCTGTTTGTGATCCAGTTTATCTATGGCTGGAACCAGTACCTGTGGCCGCTGCTGATCACCACGCAGAAGTCGATGACGCCGGTGGTGGTGGGCGTGACGCAGATGATCTCGCGCTCGGGCGATGCCGCCACCGACTGGAACCTGGTGATGGCCACGGTGATGCTGGCGATGATCCCGCCGGCGGTGGTGGTGGTGCTGATGCAGAAGTGGTTCGTCAAGGGCCTGGTCGAAACCGAAAAATAACGCGTGCACGCGACCCGCGCGCACAGCAGGACAACAGCAATGGCAAAACTGTCGCTTCGCAACGTTCAGAAAACCTACGCCGGCGGTACCCAGGTGGTGCACGGTATCGACATGGGAATCGCCGACGGCGAATTCATCGTCATCGTCGGCCCTTCGGGCTGCGGCAAGTCAACGCTGCTGCGCATGGTGGCGGGGCTGGAAACCATCACCGGCGGCGAGATCCATATCGGCGACAAGGTCGTCAACAACCTGGAGCCGGCCGAGCGGGACATCGCCATGGTGTTCCAGAACTACGCGCTCTACCCGCACATGAGCGTGTACGACAACATGGCCTACGGCCTGAAGATCCGCGGCATGGCCAAGGCCGAGATCCAGCAGCGCGTGGAGCATGCCGCCGGCATCCTGGAGCTGTCGCCGCTGCTGGAACGCAAGCCGCGCCAGCTGTCGGGCGGGCAGCGCCAGCGCGTGGCCATGGGCCGTGCGATCGTGCGCGAGCCGGCGGTGTTCCTGTTCGACGAGCCGCTGTCCAACCTCGACGCCAAGCTGCGCGTACAGATGCGGCTGGAACTGAAGGAGTTGCATCGCCGCCTCGGGACCACCAGCCTGTACGTGACCCACGACCAGGTCGAGGCGATGACGCTGGCCGATCGCATGATGGTGCTCAACGCGGGCCGCGTGGAGCAGATCGGCACACCGCTGGAAGTTTATTCAAAACCGGCCAGCACCTTCGTGGCAGGCTTTATCGGTTCGCCGCCGATGAACCTGATCCCTGTGGTTCGCAACGGCGCAGGCAATGGTGACGCGCAGATGCGGGTGGTGGCGAAGGAGGGCGCCGAGAGCGCCACCGCTACGCTCGGCCACCTGCCGATGGGGCTGCACCTGCCTGAACAGGCTTTGCTTGGGCTGCGGCCGGAACATATCGAGCCGTGCGCCGCGCACGAGGCCATCGCCGAAGTCGATGTGCGCGTGGTGGAGGCGCTTGGCGCCGACTCGTTCGCGTACGGCTCGCTCGGCGGCCAGCCGGTGGTGGTGCGGCTGGAGAGCCATGCCCGGGTGCGCGCAGGCGACCGCCTGCCTGTGACTTCGTCGCCCGACCACCTGCATTTCTTCGCGCCGGATACCGGCAAGCGCATCGAGGCCTGACATGGCAACCATCGCAGACGCCCAGGCCTGGCCGTACCCGCACCATATTGCGCACCGTGGCGCGGGCAAGCTGGCACCCGAGAACACGCTGGCCGCATTCCGGCACGGCGCCGGTTTCGGGTACAGGATGTTCGAATTCGACGTCAAGTTGTCTGCCGACGGCAAGCCGGTGCTGATGCACGACGCGACGCTAGACCGCACCACCAGCGGCAAGGGCAGGGTCGATGCAATGACGCTGGGCGAGCTGGCGCTGCTCGATGCCGGCAGCTGGCACAGCCCGGCCTGGGCCGGCGAGCCGCTGCCGACGCTGGCCGCCATCGCCCGCTATACGCGGGCCAACGACTTCCTGGTCAATATCGAGATCAAGCCAGTGCCCGGCACCGAAGGCCGTACCGGCGCCGCGGTGGCGCTCGACGCCACGGCGCTGTGGGCCGGTGCCGCGGTGCCGCCGCTGCTGTCTTCATTTTCGGAGGAGGCGCTGGCCGCGGCCGCGAGCGTGGCGCCGGACCTGCCGCGTGCGCTGCTGCTCGACAAGTTGCCGGGCGACTGGCTTGAGCGGTTGCGCCGGCTCGGCTGCGTGGCACTCGATACGAACTACCGCGAGCTGGACGAGGGCATCATTGCGGCCGCGCACGCGGCCGGCTACCGCGTCCTCAGCTATACCGTGAACGACCCGGCAAAGGCGGCGCAACTGCTGGGTTGGGGGCTGGACGGGCTGATTACCGATGCCGTCGACAAGATAGAGCCGCGCTTCTGATTGTTGTGTCGCTGTTGCTAAAACGCCGATCACGATGCGAATTGTCGTGCGAAAGAGTTTCGCATCGCGAAAAGTCCACATTGCTTAAAAGCAAACGTGCTATGCTTACCGCCGTGAAGACTTAAGGTCCTTCCCCGCACAACTTGCCCTTTCGGGCCTTGTGAGGAAGCCAGCACATCCGGCACCCCAGTGGTGCCGTTTGCGTAAGCTCCTCAGTTGGGCTCCCAAGAGTTGTTTGCAATCCGCTAACCGGTCAAGCCGTGTCGCGGAAGGTTGAATAACCCGCTGAACTCCGGCATACCCGGAGAATAGTGAGCGTCCCATGATGCAGCAGTACCAGAGCAATTCGTACCTCTTCGGCGGTAACGCCCCGTATGTCGAAGAACTGTACGAAGCCTACCTCCAGAATCCCGCCTCGGTTCCCGACAACTGGCGTTCGTATTTCGACGCCATGCAGAACGTTCCCGCCGTCGACGGCTCGAACGGCCGGGATGTCGCCCACGCTCCCATCGTTGCCTCGTTCGCCGAGCGCGCCAAGCAAGGCCCCATCAAGACCATCGTTGCCTCGGCCGATTCCGACATGGGCCGCAAGCGCGTCGCTGCCACCCAGCTGATCGCCGCCTACCGCAACATCGGTTCGCACTGGGCCGACCTGGACCCGCTCAAGCGCCAGGAGCGTCCGCCCCTGCCGGATCTGGATCCCGCGTTCTATGGTTTTTCCGAAGCTGACCTCGACATCGTCTTCAATGCCAGCAATACGTACTTTGGCAAGGAGTCGATGAGCCTGCGCGAGCTGCTGAACAACCTGCGCGAAACCTACTGCGGCACCATCGGCGCCGAATTCATGTACGTGAGCGACCAGGCGCAAAAGCGCTGGTGGCAGGAACGCCTGGAAACCACGCGTTCCAAGCCGGTCTTCACGCTGGAGAAGAAGAAGCACATCCTCGATCGCCTGACCGCGGCCGAAGGCCTGGAGCGCTTCCTCCACACCAAATACGTCGGCCAGAAGCGTTTCTCGCTGGAAGGCGGCGAAAGCTTCATCGCCGCGATGGACGAACTGATCCAGCACGCCGGCTCCAAGGGTGTGCAGGAAATCGTGATCGGCATGGCCCACCGCGGCCGCCTGAACGTGCTGGTCAATACCCTGGGCAAGATGCCCGCCGACCTGTTCGCCGAATTCGAAGGCAAGCACGTCGACGACCTGCCGGCCGGTGACGTCAAGTACCACAAGGGCTTCTCGAGCGACGTCTCGACCGACGGCGGCCCGGTGCACCTGTCGTTGGCGTTCAACCCGTCGCACCTGGAAATCGTCAACCCGGTGGTCGAAGGCTCGGCCAAGGCCCGCCAGGAACGCCGCGGCGAAGTCGGCCATAAGGAAGTGCTGCCGGTGCAGGTGCACGGTGACGCCGCCTTTGCCGGCCAGGGCGTGGTCATGGAGACGCTGAACCTCGCGCAGACCCGCGGCTACGGCACGGGTGGCACGATGCACATCGTCATCAACAACCAGATCGGCTTCACCACCTCCGACCCGCGCGACGCCCGCTCGACGCTGTACTGCACGGACGTGGTCAAGATGATCGAGGCCCCGGTGCTGCACGTGAACGGCGACGATCCCGAAGCCGTGGTGTACGCCATGCAGCTGGCCGTTGACTTCCGCATGGAATTCAACAAGGACGTCGTGGTCGACATCATCTGCTTCCGCAAGCTGGGCCACAACGAGCAGGACACCCCCGCGGTCACGCAGCCGCTGATGTACAAGAAGATCAGCCAGCATGCCGGCACGCGCAAGCTGTACGCCGACAAGCTGGCTGCGCAGAACCTGGTTGCTGCCAGCTTCGGCGACGAGAAGGTCAAGGAATACCGCGCCGCGATGGACGCCGGCAAGCACACCGCCGACCCTGTCCTGTCGAACTTCAAGAACAAGTTCGCCGTGGACTGGATGCCGTTCCTGAACCGCAAGTGGACCGACGCCGCCGACACCGCCGTGCCGGTGACCGAACTGAAGCGCCTGGCCGAACGCATCACTACCACGCCTGAGACACTGAAGCTGCACCCGCTGGTGGAGAAGGTCGTCAAGGACCGCGCCAACATGGGCCGTGGCGACCAGCCGCTGGACTGGGGCATGGGTGAGCACCTGGCCTTCGCCTCGCTGGTGTCCTCGGGCTACCCGGTGCGCATTACCGGCCAGGACGCCGGCCGCGGCACCTTCACCCACCGCCATTCCGTGCTGCACGACCAGGCGCGCGAGCGCTGGGATGCCGGCTCGTATGTGCCGCTGCAGAACGTGTCGGAAAACCAGGCGCCGTTCACCGTGATCGACTCGGTGCTGTCCGAAGAAGCCGTGCTCGGTTTCGAATACGGCTACTCCGCAGCCGAGCCGAACGCGCTGGTGATCTGGGAAGCCCAGTTCGGCGACTTCGTCAACGGTGCCCAGGTGGTGATCGACCAGTTCATCTCGTCGGGTGAAGTGAAGTGGGGCCGCGCCTCGGGCCTGACCCTGATGCTGCCGCACGGCTACGAAGGCCAGGGTCCGGAACACAGCTCGGCGCGTATCGAGCGTTTCCTGCAGCTCTGCGCGGACCACAACATGCAGGTCTGCCAGCCGACCACGCCGGCCCAGATCTTCCACCTGCTGCGCCGCCAGATGATCCGCCTGTTCCGCAAGCCGCTGGTGATCATGACGCCGAAATCGCTGCTGCGTAACAAGGACGCCGTGTCGCCGCTGTCGGATCTGGCCAAGGGCCACTTCGAGACGGTCATCGCCGACCAGGAAGAACTGAACGCCAGCAAGGTCAAGCGCGTCATCATGTGCTCGGGCAAGGTCTACTACGACCTGGTCAACACGCGCAAGGAACGCGAGGCCAACGACACCGCGATCATCCGCCTGGAACAGCTCTACCCGTTCCCGCACAAGGCCATCGCAGCGGAGCTGAAGAAGTATCCGAACGCCACCGAGATCGTGTGGTGCCAGGACGAGCCGCAGAACCAGGGCGCCTGGTTCTTCGTGCAGCACTACATCATGGAAAACATGACGGATGGCCAGAAGCTCGGTTATGCCGGTCGTCCCGCCTCGGCTTCGCCGGCGGTGGGCTACTACGCAAAGCACAACGAGCAACAGAAGGCGCTGCTGGAGGCTGCCTTCGCCAAGCTCAAGGGCTTTGTTCTGACCAAGTAATCAGTGGCAGCCACGGCGACGCGCGCAGGTGCGCCGTGGCTTGCCAATATAAAGACAACACGCATAACACGAGGAATTCACAACCATGGCTATTGTTGACGTCAAGGTTCCGCAGCTGTCCGAATCGGTCGCCGAAGCGACCATGCTCAACTGGAAGAAGAAGCCCGGCGAAGCCGTTGCCCAGGACGAAATCCTGATCGAGATCGAAACCGACAAGGTCGTGCTGGAAGTGCCGGCCCCGTCGGCAGGCGTCCTGTCGATTATCGTCAAGAACGACGGCGATACCGTCGTGGCCGATGAGATCATCGCCAAGATCGACACCGAAGCCACCGCTGGCGCCGCTGCCCCCGCAGCAGCTGCCCCGGCTCCGGCTGCTGCCGCTCCGGCACCGGCCGCTGCCGCCGCTCCGGCCGCCGCCGGCGCCGTGGCGATGCCGTCGGCTGCCAAGCTGATGGCTGAAGCCGGCCTGTCGGCTGGCCAGGTTGCCGGCACCGGCAAGGACGGCCGCATCACCAAGGGCGACGCGATTGCCGCGGCCGCCGCTCCGGCCGCCAAGGCCGCCCCGGCTCCGGCCGCGGCCAAGCCGGCGCTGCAGCAGGTTTCCACTCCGGTCGACTTCGCCGCGCTGGGCGACCGTCCGGAAGAGCGCGTGCCGATGAGCCGCCTGCGTGCCCGTATCGCCGAGCGCCTGCTGCAGTCGCAAGCCACCAACGCCATCCTCACCACCTTCAATGAAGTCAACATGAAGCCGGTGATGGATCTGCGCAACAAGTACAAGGACCGCTTCGAGAAGGAACACGGCGTGAAGCTGGGCTTCATGTCGTTCTTCGTCAAGGCCGCGGTGCACGCGCTGAAGAAGTTCCCGCTGATCAACGCCTCGATCGACGGCAACGACATCGTCTACCACGGTTACTTCGACATCGGTATCGCCGTGGGCTCGCCGCGTGGCCTGGTGGTGCCGATCCTGCGCAACGCCGACCAGATGAGCCTGGCCGACATCGAGAAGAAGATCGCTGAATTCGGCGTGAAGGCCCGTGACGGCAAGCTGTCGCTGGAAGAGCTGAGCGGCGGTACCTTCTCGATCTCCAACGGTGGCGTGTTCGGTTCGATGCTGTCGACCCCCATCATCAACCCGCCGCAATCGGCCATCCTGGGCGTGCATGCCACCAAGGATCGCCCGGTGGTTGAAGACGGCCAGATCGTGATCCGCCCGATGAACTACCTGGCGATGTCCTACGACCACCGCATCATCGACGGCCGCGAAGCCGTGCTGGGCCTGGTCGCCATGAAGGACGCGCTGGAAGATCCGGCCCGCCTGCTGCTGGACCTGTAATCGACGGTCCCTGCGCGCGCGTTGGTTCATGCCGACGCGCGCGGTGCGCATCTCCAGTGTTGATCGCGCACCGGCACACGCTGCCGGTGCCACAAAGGAATTCCCATGAGCAAACAATTCGACGTGCTGGTGATCGGCGCCGGCCCCGGCGGCTATATCGCCGCGATCCGCGCCGGCCAGCTCGGCCTGAACGTGGCCTGCTGCGAAGGCAATGCCTACGACGATCCCAAGAACGAACCGCGCCTGGGCGGCACCTGCCTGAACGTGGGTTGCATCCCGTCCAAGGCACTGCTGGCTTCCTCGGAAGAGTTCGAGAACGCCCAGCACCACCTGGCCGACCACGGCATCACCGTGGGCGACGTCAAGGTCGACGTGTCCAAGATGCTCAAGCGCAAGGACGATATCGTCGGCAAGATGACCAAGGGCATCGAGTTCCTGTTCCGCAAGAACAAGGTGACGCTGCTCAAGGGCTACGGCAAGTTCGTCGGCAAGACCGCCGAAGGCTTCCAGGTCGAGATTGCCGGTGAGGTCGTGACCGCCAAGCAGGTCATCATCGCCACCGGTTCGAAGGCTCGCCACCTGCCGGGCGTCGCCGTCGACAACGACCTGGTCAGCGATAACGAAGGCGCGCTCAAGTTCCCCGCCGTGCCGAAGACGCTGGGCGTGATCGGCGCCGGCGTGATCGGCCTGGAGTTGGGCTCGGTGTGGCGCCGCCTGGGTGCCGACGTGACCGTGCTGGAAGCGCTGCCCGCGTTCCTTGGCGCCGCCGACGAAGGCGTGGCCAAAGAAGCCCAGAAGCAGCTGACCAAACAGGGCCTGAAGTTCAGCCTCGGCGTGAACGTGAACGAAGTGACGACCGGCAAGAACGGCGTCACCGTCAAGTACACCGACAAGGACGGCGCTGCCCAGACCCTGGAAGTCGATCGCCTGATCGTGTCAGTCGGCCGCGTGCCCAACACCGACAACCTGGGCCTGGATGCTGTCGGCCTGGCCGCCGACCAGCGCGGCTTCATCGAGGTGGACGACCACTGCGCCACCAAGGTGCCGGGCCTGTGGGCCATCGGCGACGTGGTGCGCGGCCCGATGCTGGCGCACAAGGCCGAGGACGAAGGCGTGGCCGTGGCCGAGCGCATCGCCGGCCAGAAGCCGCATATCGACTACAACTGCGTTCCGTGGGTGATCTACACCTTCCCGGAAATCGCATGGGTCGGCAAGACCGAAGCCCAGCTCAAGGCCGAAGGCCGCGAGTTCAAGGCTGGCCAGTTCCCGTTCATGGCCAACGGCCGTGCGCTGGGCATGGGCCATCCGGACGGCTTCGTCAAGATGCTGGCCGATGCCAAGACCGACGAAATCCTGGGCGTGCATATCGTTGCCGCCAACGCGTCGGACCTGATCGCCGAAGCCGTGGTGGCGATGGAGTTCAAGGCCGCCAGCGAAGATATCGGCCGCGTCTGCCACCCGCACCCGTCGATGTCGGAAGTCATGCGCGAAGCCGCGCTGGCTGTCGACAAGCGTCAGCTCAATATGTAAGGCGCATGCTTCGCATAGCCTGAGTACCGGCGCGCCGCATCAGCGGCGCGCCGTTTTCACTTGCGGCGTGTGCCGCGTGAGCCCCCAGCATGAACGTCACTGAGTACTACGAAAAGGAACTGAAGGAGCGCGGTTACACGTCCGACGAGGCGCAATTGCGTGCTGTGGCGCGGCTGCAGCAGTGCTACGACGAATGGGTGGCCTACAAGGGCCGCCGCAACAACGCGCTGAAGAAGCTGCTGGTCCGTCCCGATGTGCCCAAGGGCGTCTACATGTGGGGTGGGGTGGGGCGCGGCAAGTCCTTCCTGATGGACAGCTTCTATACCTGCGTGCCGGTGGTGCGCAAGACGCGGCTGCACTTCCATGAATTCATGCGCGAGGTCCATCGCCAGCTGGAAGAGCTGCGCGGCCGCCCCGATCCGCTGGACGAGCTCGCCAGGCGCATTGCGCGTCGTTTCCGCCTAATCTGCTTCGACGAGTTCCATGTCAGCGACGTCGCCGACGCGATGATCCTGCATCGCCTGCTGCAGCAGTTATTCGACAATGGTGTGCAGTTCGTGATGACTTCGAATTACCGGCCCGACCTGCTTTACACGGACGGCCTGCACCGCGACCGTGTGCTGCCCGCCATCGCGCTGATCCAGCAGAAGATGGACGTACTCAACGTCGATGCTGGCATCGACTACCGCAAGCGCGCGCTGGAACAGGTGCAGGCTTACCACACGCCGCTCGACGCCAAGGCGAACTCTGCGCTGCGCGATGCCTTCACGTCAATTGCCGGCGTGGCTGACGAGTCGCCGCTGCTGCATATCGAGCACCGCGAACTGCGCTCGCTGCGCAAGGCCAATGGCGTGGTGTGGTTCGACTTCGCCACCCTGTGCGGCGGGCCGCGCTCGCAGAACGATTACCTGGAGCTGGCTTCGCAGTTCCATACCGTGATCCTGTCCGACGTACCGCGCATGACGCCGCGCATGTCGTCGGAAGCACGGCGCTTTACCTGGCTGATCGACGTCTTTTACGACCACAAGGTCAAGCTGCTGATGTCGGCAGAAGTGCCGGCGGACGAACTCTACACAGAGGGACAGATGGCCAACGAGTTCCACCGGACCGTGTCGCGCATCATCGAGATGCAGTCGCGCGAGTACCTGGAATCCGAGCGCCGCACCATGGACACGTCGCTCACCTGAGGGTTGGCGAGTGTTGTATTTTGGCCCGGCGCGACGATAGCCGGGCCGCATTGACTTATATCAAGGTCGATGCCGGGACCGCCCTATACCCTGCAGGGGGTAGAAAAAGGTCCCCATGTCGTCCCCAGCCACCATCCCTTCCGCCAGCGTGCTGGCCTTGCATGCAGCGTCCGCGGCGCCTGCCGCCAACGCCGGCGCGGCCACTGCGGGGGCGCAACTCGCATGCTTCCATTGCGGCCTGCCGGTCACGCAGGCCGAGCCACTGGCAGCCGAACTGGACGGCGCACGCCGGGTCTTCTGCTGCGGCGGCTGCCAGGCACTGGCGCAGACCCTCCACGCGGCCGGATTTGCCCATCTTTATGGTGACGAGGCCCGCTTTGCCCGCCCGATCGACGACGCGGCGCGGCGCGAAGCCGAACCGATCTGGGCCGCCTACGACACTCCCGAATTGCGCACCCAGTTCGTGCGTCCGCTCGACAACGGCCGGGCCGAGATCACGCTGGCGCCGGAGAACATCCGCTGCGCCGCCTGCGCCTGGCTGATCGAGCAGCACCTGACGCGCCAGCCCGGCGTGGAGTCCGCAGTGGCCAATGTCGCCACCCGCCGCGTGGTGGTGCGCTGGCGCGAAGGCACGCAGTCCGTGGCCGGATTGCTGGCCGCGCTCGCCGGCATCGGCTACATGGCGTGGCCGTTCGAGCTATCGCGCACCGACCAGCAGGACCGCCGCGCGCGCCGCAGCCTGCTGATGCGCATGGCTGTGGCCATGCTCGGCATGATGCAGGTGATGATGTACGCATGGCCGATCTACACCCACGAGGCCACCATCGACCCCGGCCAGCTGCAGCTGATGCGCTGGGCCAGCTTTGCGCTGACGTTGCCGGTGGTCTTCTATTCCGCATCGCCGATCTTTGCTGGCGCCTGGCGCAGCATGCGTCAGCGGCATATGGGCATGGACGTGCCGGTTGCCATCGGCGTCGGCGCGGGATTTATCGCCAGCGCGCTGGCCACCGTGCGCGGCATCGGCGAGGTCTATTTCGATTCGGTGACGATGTTCGTCGCCTTCCTGCTGCTGGCCCGCTACCTCGAGCTGCGCGTGCGCCAGGCATCGCGAAGCGGCGCCGAGATGCTTGCGCGCCAGCTGCCCGCCACCTGCGAGCAGCTTGCCGGAATAGGGGCCACAGGCGAACGCATCCCGGTGGCACGTTTGCGCCAGGGCGACCTGATCCGCGTGAAGGCGGGCGAGATCGTACCCGCCGACGGCACCGTCGTCGCCGGCGCCAGCGAACTGGACGAGTCCATGCTGACCGGCGAAAGCCGGCCGGTGCGCCGCAGTGCCGGTGACACCGTGCTGGCGGGCTGCTTCAACACCGCCAGCCCGCTGGAGCTGCGTGTGTCGCGCGTGGGCGCCGGCACACGGCTGGCCGAGATCGTGGCGGTGCTCGACCGCGCGCTGGCGGAAAAGCCCCGCCTGGCCACGCTGGCCGACCGTGTCGCGGGCTGGTTCGTGGCGACGCTGCTGGTGCTTGCGGCGCTGACCGGGCTGGTTTGGGGGCTGTGGATCGATCCATCTCGCGCGCTGCTCGTGACGATCGCGGTGCTGGTGGTCAGCTGCCCGTGCGCGCTGTCGCTGGCCACGCCGGCCGCGCTGGCAGCCGCGGGCGCCGCGTTGTCGCGGCGCGGCGTGCTGCTGACGCGCGGCCATGCGCTGGAGACGCTGGCGCGCGTGACCGACGTGGTGCTGGACAAGACCGGCACGCTGACCGAAGGACGCTTTGCCGTGGCCGCAGTGCAGCCGCTGGCCGATCTTGGCGAGGCGCAATGCCTTGCACTGGCCGCGGCGATGGAACGCGGCGGCGAGCACCCCATCGCACGCGCACTGCTCGCGGCATCGCCTGATGGAGGCGGCCATGCCGGGGCGGTCACCGGCATCCGCAACGTGCCCGGACAGGGCCTTGAAGCCACGGTCGACGGGCGGCGCCTGCGGCTCGGCCGGCTGGATTTCGCGCGTGGCCTCGTTACCGGCGGCTCTTCCGTGCAAGTGCCGGCGGCTGCTGACCCGACCCATCCGGGTGCCACGGTCGTGTGGCTGGCTGCACAGGGCGGCATGCTCGCTAGCTTCGTGCTGGCCGATGTCGAGCGCGCGCAGACGTCCGCGCTGCTGGCGCGGCTCGATGCGCTGGGCGTGAGCTGCCACCTCGTCTCCGGCGACAACGCCGCGGCCGTGCACTGGTGGGCAAAGCGCTTCGGGATTGGCCATTTCGCCGGTGAAGTGACGCCCGAGGGCAAGCGCGATTACGTCGCGCGGCTGCAGCAGGGCGGGGCGGTGGTGCTGGCCGTGGGCGACGGCATCAACGACGCCCCGGTGCTGGCGCAGGCGCAGGTATCGATCGCGATCGGCAGCGGCGCGCCGCTGGCGCAAGCCGGCGCCGACGCCGTGCTCACGCACGGCGGCATCGACGAGATCGCAACCGCACTGGCGGTGTCGCGCAAGACGCGGCGCGTGGTGCGGCAGAACCTGGGCTGGTCTTTCCTCTACAACGTGGTGGCGATCCCGCTGGCGGCGACCGGGCTGGTGACGGCATGGATGGCCGGTATCGGCATGTCGCTGTCGTCGCTGCTGGTTGTGGCCAACGCCTGGCGTCTGCTGCGCGCCGGCCGCAAGGCAGTCTAGGAGCCGCATGGAAACGCTTTTCTTGCTCGTGCCGATGAGCCTGGTGCTGGTCGTCGTGATCGCCGCCGCATTGTGGTGGGCATTGCATGCGGGCCAGTACGACGACCTCGACCGGCCCGCGGAGTCGATCCTGCTGGACAACGACAAGCCGTGATGCGCGCATGTCTTGGCATGCCATCGGCCTCGGACCGGGGCCGCGCCGCGAGGTTCATTGCCGGTCCTGAGCGACTTGATAAAGATCAACGCACCGATGGCGGGGTTTTTCTAAAGTCACAACGTCAGTAGGTTTTTTCTCTTCTCTAAGCTTTTGGGGGTCTGAATGGATGTCACTGCCGCGTCTTCACGCGTCGACACCTTCAATTACGGCGTCGTAAGACAGTTCGCTGTCATGACGGTAGTCTGGGGGATCGTCGGCATGGCCGTCGGCGTGCTGCTGGCAGCACAGCTGATCTGGCCGGAACTCAACTTCAACACGCCCTGGCTGTCGTTCGGCCGCCTGCGGCCGCTGCATACCAATGCGGTGATCTTTGCCTTCGGTGGCAGCGCGCTTTTCGCGACTTCGTACTACGTGGTCCAGCGCACCTGCCAGGCCCGCCTTTTCTGCGGCCCGCTCGCGGCGTTCACGTTCTGGGGCTGGCAACTGGTCATCGTTGCCGCCGCCATCACGCTACCGCTGGGCATCACCTCCTCGAAGGAATACGCCGAGCTGGAATGGCCGATCGACTTGCTGATCACCGCGGTCTGGGTGGCCTACGCGATCGTGTTCTTCGGCACCATCGTCAAGCGCAAGACGCGGCATATCTACGTCGCCAACTGGTTCTTCGGCGCCTACATCCTGACCATCGCGTTGCTGCACATCGTCAACAACATCGAGATGCCGGTGTCGCTGTGGAAGTCCTACTCGGCCTATGCCGGCGTGCAGGACGCGATGATCCAGTGGTGGTATGGCCATAACGCGGTGGGCTTCTTCCTGACCACCAGCTTCCTGGGGATGATGTACTACTTCATACCCAAGCAGGCTGAGCGCCCGATCTTTTCCTACCGCCTGTCCATCGTCCACTTCTGGGCGTTGAACTTCACTTACATGTGGGCCGGCCCGCATCACCTGCAGTACACGGCGCTGCCGGACTGGGCGCAGTCGCTGGGCATGGTGTTCTCGCTGATCCTGCTCGCGCCTTCGTGGGGCGGCATGATCAACGGCGTCATGACGCTGTCGGGGGCATGGCACAAGCTGCGCACCGACCCGATCCTGAAGTTCCTGGTGGTGGCGCTGTCGTTCTACGGCATGTCCACGTTCGAAGGCTCGATGATGTCGATCAAGACCGTCAACGCGCTGTCGCACTACACGGACTGGACCATCGGCCACGTACATTCCGGCGCGCTGGGCTGGGTCGCAATGATCTCGATCGGTTCGCTGTACTACCTGATCCCGCGGCTGTTCGGCGAGAAACAGATGTACAGCGTGCGCCTGATCGAATGGCATTTCTGGATCGCAACCATCGGCGTGGTGCTGTATATCGCCTCGATGTGGATCGCCGGCGTGATGGAAGGCCTGATGTGGCGCGCCACGCAACCTGATGGCACGCTGACCTATGCCTTCGTCGAAGCGGTCAAGGCCAAGTACCCGTTCTACCTGATCCGTTTGCTGGGTGGCATCTGCTTCCTGTCCGGCATGCTGCTGATGGCCTACAACATTGCCAAGACCATCGTCGGCAAGCGTGCCGTGGATGCACCGATCCCGGCCAGCATCCCCGCCTCCGCACACTGATCATTCCAGGATAGAAAGATGTCGGAAAAACAAAGATTCTTTTCCCACGAAACGCTGGAGAAGAACATCGGCTGGCTGATCATCTGCACGATCCTCGTGGTCAGCATCGCGGGTCTGGTGCAGATTGTGCCGCTGTTCTTCCAGCACTCCACGACCAAGCCGGATCCGGGTATCACGCCGTATTCGCCGCTGCGGCTGATGGGCCGGGATGTCTATATCCGCGAGGGCTGCGTCGGTTGCCACTCGCAGCAGGTGCGTACGCTGCAGGCCGAGACCGAGCGTTACGGCCACTTCTCGACCGCGGGCGAGTCAGTCTACGACCACCCGTTCCTGTGGGGCTCGAAGCGTACCGGTCCTGACCTGGCACGCGTCGGCGGCCGCTACTCGGATGACTGGCAGCGCATCCACCTGCGTAATCCGCGCGACGTGGTGCCCGAGTCGGTGATGCCTTCCTATCCGTGGTTGGAGAAAGCTGCGCTGCCGACCAACGAAATCCAGGCCCGCATGCGGGCGCTGGTGAAGCTGGGCGTGCCGTACACCGAGGCCGACATCGCCAAGGCGCCGGACGAGCTCAAGGGCAAGACTGAGGAAGACGCGCTTGTGGCTTACCTGCAGGGACTGGGCACCAACCGCCGCAATGTCCGCGTGGATACCGCTGCAGCGACTATGCCGGCCGCGCCCGCGGCGGAAGCGGCTGCACCGGCGAAGGAGTAGGCCATGGCCATGATCACCGCCATTGCGACCGTCGTGTCGATGGTCGTCTTCCTTGGCATCTGCTGGTGGGCCTGGTCCGCCGGCAGGAAGGCCGCCAACCGGGAATCCGCCATGCTGCCGTTCGCGCTGCCTGACGAAACCACGACAACATCGAGCCGGAACACCTAGCCATGAGCGATTTCTTTTCCGATTTCTGGAGTTACTACATTGCCGCGATCGCGCTCGTCGGCATCGTCTGGTGCGTATGGCTGCTGTTCTCGCAACGCAAGATTACCAAGACCGCCAGCGCGAGCGACGACACCGGCCACGTCTGGGACGGCGACCTGCGCGAACTGAACAATCCGCTGCCGCGCTGGTGGATGTGGATGTTCCTGCTGGCCTGCATCTTCGGCCTGGTCTACCTGGTGTTGTATCCGGGCCTGGGCAAGTACGAAGGCGTGCTGAAGTTCTCGACGCAGGGTGAACTGGCGGCGCATCGTGCCGCGCAGGAGCAGATGCAGAACGAGATCTATGCCAAGTACCTGAAGATGGATGTCAAGCAGGTGGCGGGGGATCCGCAGGCGCGCGAAATTGGCCAGCGGCTGTTCCTGAACTACTGCGCGCAATGCCATGGTTCGGACGCGCGCGGCAGCCGCGGCTTCCCCAACCTGACCGACGGCGACTGGCTGTATGGCGGCGAACCCGAAACCATCCAGCAGACCATCGCCAAGGGCCGCAATGGCGTGATGCCGCCGTTCGCATCCACCATCGACGGCAAGCTGGCTGGCGACGTGGCGCAGTATGTCCGCTCGCTGTCGGGGCTGTCTTCGGACCCTATCCGCGCCTCACGTGGCGAGAGCACCTTCAAGTCGACCTGCGCGGCTTGCCACGGCGCCGGCGGCAAGGGCAACCAGGCATTGGGCGCGCCGAACCTCTCCGACAACGTGTGGCTGTACGGCAGTTCGGAAGGCAGCATCGTCGACGCCATTCTGAAGGGGCATAACAACCATATGCCGGCACATGAAGAGATCCTGACGCCAGAGCGGATCCGTATGCTGACGGCCTATGTCTGGGGTCTGTCCAATACCGGCGGGGGCGCCGGCCAATGACAGGCGACTCATCTGAGCGGGCGCGGGCCGCCCGCAGGAGAAACCATCCATGAACGCACCCGGGACCGAAGAAGTGGCCCGGGCGGCCGACCGTCAGCGGTCGGCCGCTGCGCCTGCAGAGACCTCGGATGAAACACTGTATGAGGTCCGCCGCAAGATCTATCCGCGTTCGGTCACGGGCGCTTTCTCCAGCTGGCGCGTCTGGCTGGTTCTCTTCACCCAGCTGATCTACTACGGCACGCCCTGGCTCCAGTGGAACGGACGCCAGGCCGTGCTGTTTGACCTTGGCGAGCGCAAGTTCTACATCTTCGGGCTGGTACTGTGGCCGCAGGATGTCATCTACCTCGCCGTGCTGCTGGTCATCTCGGCGCTGGCGCTGTTCCTGTTTACTGCGATTGCCGGACGGCTGTTCTGCGGTTATGCCTGCCCGCAAACGGTCTACACCGAAATCTTCATGTGGATCGAGCGGCGGATCGAAGGCGACCGGATCGCGCGCATCCGCCTGGACGGCGATCCCTGGAGCCTGCGCAAGCTGCGCATCAAGGCCACGAAGCATTTCCTGTGGGTGCTGATCGCGCTGTGGACAGGCTTCACCTTTATCGGCTACTTCGCGCCGATCCGTGAACTGGGCGGCGAGCTGGCGAGCCTGTCGCTGGGCCCGTGGCAGACGTTCTGGATGCTGTTCTATGCATTTGCCACCTGGGGCAACGCGGGCTTCATGCGCGAGCAGGTGTGCAAATACATGTGCCCGTATGCGCGTTTCCAGAGCGTGATGGTCGACCGCGACACCTACGTCGTGACCTACGACATCGGCCGGGGCGAGCCGCGCGGCAGCCGTTCGCGCAAGACCGACCATCACCAGGCGGGCCTGGGCGACTGCGTCAACTGCAGCATCTGCGTGCAGGTGTGCCCAACCGGCATCGATATCCGCGATGGCCTGCAGTATGAATGCATCGGCTGCGGCGCGTGCATCGACGCTTGCAACCAGGTCATGGACAAGATGTCCTATCCGCGCGGCCTGATCCGGTACACCTCGGAAAATGCAATGCGCAAGGCGCTGTCGGCGACGGCGTCGCGCAAGCGCTTGCTGCGCCCGCGTGTCATCATCTATTCCGTGATCTGGGTCGCGCTGCTTGCTGGCTTCGTGGCTTCAATCGCGCTGCGCACTCCGCTGAAGGTGGACATCATCCGCGACCGTGGCGCGCTGGGTCGAGAGGTCGAAGGCCGCTGGATCGAGAACGTCTATCGCCTGCAGTTGATCAACACGACAGAAGGGCCGATGCACATCAGCGTGCGAGCCGACAGCGACGAACTGAAGAACCTGACGGTCGAGTACGACAAGCAAGCCGAGTCGCTGGCACCAACGTCGAACCGGCTGTTGCCGATCCGCATACGCTTGCCGATCGAGGACGCGGCGCAGGGCACGCACAAGATCAGCGTGACGGTGACCAGCGAGGCAACGGAGCGGGGCAGCGCCGAGATCCGGCAAAGCACCAGTTTTATCGTGCCGCGCGACCTGTGACGCCAGGCGCTCGGTGCAGAACTCAAGGGGGCATGATGAATCAGCAAGGCAATCCGTGGTGGAAAGAGCCGTGGCCGTGGCTGTTGATGAGCGGCCCGCTGGTCGCGATGGTGGCGTGCGGTGTCACTATCTGGCTTGCGTCGTCGCACCCTGACTTGCCGGTGCAGGGTGCAACGCGCCATGGACTGGTGGTCGAGAAGGCCGGGGTAGCGCAGCCTCAGCCCAGTGCAGCGAGGCAGCCATGAGGTTGCGCTGGCTGATGTGGGTCTTGTGGCCGGGGTTCCTGATGGCGGGCTTTGCCACCGCGACAGTGTTCTCGGTCGTGGATCCCGGTGACCTGAAGTTCTTTGGGCATCCGATCGAGGCGTCGCGCGAATCGATCTATACGATGAGCTTCCTGCTGGCGTGGATCTTCTGCGCACTGTCCAGCGGGTTGACGCTGTACACGATGCCGACGCGGCTCAGTGATACCGACGAGTTGGAGTGAATTGCGATGCCTGCGCCGCCCCGCGCGGCGCAGGCGCAACGCGGCGGGGCGGGGGGAAGGTTCAGCAGCTACGGCTGTAGAGTTGCTTGATGCCGGCGAGATCCACCAGCTTGACGTGGCGCTGGCGAATCTGGATCAGGCCGGCTTCAGCGAAACGCGAGAACAGGCGACTGACGGTTTCCAGTTTCAGGCCAAGGTAGCTGCCGATTTCCTCGCGGCTCATGCGCATCACGAATTCGGTCGACGAGTAGCCGCGCGCCGACAGGCGTTCAGACAGGTTGATCAGGAACGCGGCCAAACGTTCTTCGGCGCGCATCGAGCCGAGTGTCACCAGCATGAGCTGGTCGTGCGTGATTTCCTTGCCCATCAGCCGCAGGAACTGATGCTGCAGCGAAGGCAGGTCTGCAGACAGCGTCTGCAGGTCGCCAAGGCGGACTACGCAGACTTCGGTATCTTCCAGCGCGGTCGCATCCGAGGCATGCTGCATCTCACCGAGGCCGTCGAGGCCGACGATTTCGCCAGGCAGGTGGAAACCGGTAATCTGTGAACGGCCGTCTTCGGTCGTGACATGCGTCTTCAGTGTGCCGAAGCGAATGGCATAAACCGCGGTGAGGGGGTCGCCCATGCGATACAAGGTCTCACCCTTATGGACCCGGATGCGTTCCTGCACCAGCGTGTCCATCTTGGTGAGGTCCTGCTGGGACATGCCAACCGGAAGGCACAGTTGCCCCATCGCGCATGTGGAGCAACGGGGCGACATTTCGGTGATTGGAATGGAGGTGAGCAATTGGAACCTGCAAGAGTGGATGCGAGGGCGCGACCACGACATTTTACCGTGCGATGTGATGAGGCAGGGAGTCAGATTTGCCATTTGGTGTGCTAATTAGCGTCTTTATGCTGGCATTGCTTGGCGGCGTGCACTGCGCAGCAATGTGTGGCGGCATTGCGCTGGCAGTCGAACAGCCA
The DNA here is from genome assembly GCF_044748965.1 of Cupriavidus sp. NPDC089707. Lineage (NCBI taxonomy): Bacteria > Pseudomonadati > Pseudomonadota > Betaproteobacteria > Burkholderiales > Burkholderiaceae > Cupriavidus > Cupriavidus sp. NPDC089707. Next base: position 278,696 of record NZ_JBIVHB010000003.1, on the reverse strand, counting down.
CGTGGCGGCATCGTGGCCATGACTTTCGTGCGCAGCCGTGCCGCCTGGGCCGGCGAGTTGCTGGCAATGCACCTGGGCAGGATTTCGACTTATATGCTGCTTGGCGCGCTGCTTGGCGCGATCGGCGCCGGCGCATGGAAGCAGGATTACCTGCCGGTGCAGCGCTGGCTGTTCAGCGCCGGCAGTGCCATGCTGCTGTGGTCGGGCTGGCGCCTGCTGCGCGGCAATGCCTTCACCGTGGCGTGGCTGGAGCGGCTGGCGGTGCGGGTGGGCAGCGGCGTGGCGCGGCAGCTTGGGCGGCTGGGCGGCGGCATGCCCACGTTCGTGCGTGCGCATGGAGGGCTTGCCAGGCGCTACGGCGTTGGCCTGGCCTGGGGGCTGGTGCCATGTGGCATGGTCTACGGGGCGCTGACGCTGGCGCTGCTCGCCGGCAATGCCGGTTCCGGTGCGCTGGTGATGGGCGTGTTCGGGGTCGGCACGCTGCCCAACCTGCTGGTGCTGTCAGGGCTGTCCGGTTACCTGCGCAACCTGTCGCGGCGGCGCGCGGTTCGCGTTGGCGCGGGCGTGGCGGTCATGGCGTTCGGGGCTCTCGGCCTGGCGCGCGCGGCGTTGCTGCCACATTCGCTGGCCGAGCAGGGTTTCTGTCTGGTCTTTTGAGGCGCATGGGTCGCGCGGCGCGACCGATGATGGTTGCGGGCGAGGGCGGGAATGCCATACAATCGCCAGCATTGCGGTATCGCGCGGTGTTTTGTAAGCAGCGGCGAGCCGTGCCAGCGACCTTCCTACCAGAAGGTGCGCCCACGGCGGCGGGAAGTGTTGGTAGTTCGATGCCCGCCCGTCCCTGCGGTCCATCCGGTTCAAAAGATCTGGTTCAAAAGCCCGGCTGGCACTGCGGTGTTGGAGATGCCGGCCTTGCTCCCGATACCCGTTTTTCTTGCGTCCGAGGCGTTCAGTTCGCCAACAGTGGCGTCCGTTGTGCGGACGCGCCACGCAAGAGGTTCGCTGACCGACCCATGGCGGCATGCGAACGATCTCCTGCCGGAGTGACCCGGCAACTCGATGCAAAGAAAGGGAAGTGCACGGCTTGGATGCAGCAGGCATTCGGGTGAGCTGCGCAATGAGATGGCGATGGCATTGGCGTCGCTGTATCCAAAATCTCCGGTGCCCCGGATCCGTCCGGGAGCAGGTGCAAAGACAGGCTGCACACCATCAACATGAATACCCAAGAGGCGAAGATCGTCCTCGAGACGGCGCTGATCTGCGCGCAGGAGCCTTTGCGCGTCAATGATCTGCGACGGTTGTTCGCCGACGACGTCGGCGCGGATACCGTCCGCGTGCTGCTGGAGGAATTGCGCCAGGACTGGCGCCCGCGCGGCGTGGAGCTGGTGTCGCTGGCAAGCGGCTGGCGCTTCCAGAGCCGCCCCGAGATGCGCGAATACCTCGATCGCCTGAATCCGGAAAAGCCGCCGAAATACTCGCGCGCCGTGATGGAGACGCTGGCGATCATCGCTTATCGCCAGCCGGTGACGCGCGGCGATATCGAGGAAATCCGCGGCGTAACGGTCAGCACGGAAGTCATCAAGAAGCTGGAAGACCGCAGCTGGATCGAGGTGATCGGCCACCGCGACGTGCCGGGCCGGCCAGCCCTGTATGCCACCACCAAGGCCTTCCTGGACGATCTCGGGCTGCGCACGCTGGACGAGTTGCCGCCGCTCGAGGATGCCCAGGCGCAAGCGCAGGCAACGCTGCTGGACCAGCAGGCCATCGATTTCGAGGCGCTGGCGGCAAGCAAGCCCGGTAGTGCCGATGAGGAGGCGTTTGCCGAGCCTGCACAAGCCGAGGCATCCGACCCCGGCGAGGCCGTCGCAGCCACGGACGCTGGCCAGGCGTCCACAGACGGCGAAATTGCCAACGGATTCGACCTGCAGCCGCGCCAGCATGGGGCGGAGGCACTGGGCGGAAAAGTCGAACCAACCGAACCTGCCAATCCTGCCGATTCCGATCCGGACGGGGCGCGGGGTGACCTGCCGGAAGACGGCGCCTTGCCGCACCCGAGCGAGCACGACGAGCGCGTGCCGAACTGAACAACATGCAACATCCGATAGTGAATACCTTGTCTGATTCCGTTGAGCAAGACGCCCGCCACGCGGGCGCACCCGCCGACTCCGGCGCCGCAGAACCCGGATCGGGCAGCGAAGCCGCGCCCCGCCGCAAGGGGCTGCGCCGCGGGCTGAGGAACCTGGTGGCGTCGCGCCGCCAGGCCGCGCAGGATCGCGATACCGACCGTGCCGAAGGCGCCGAGGCCGGTACGCCTGGCGACGCCGCGGAAGCGGCGGCGGTCGGCGGGCGCGGTGCCCAGCGTGGCCGCGGCAAGCGCAAGCCCGCTCAGGGCGAGGGCGGCCAGGCGACGCAGGCTCCGGTCGACAAGGCGCACAAGGCTGAAAGGGTCGAGAAAACCGAAAAAGCCGAGAAGGCGGACAAGGGTGAGCAGGCGGGCCGCAAGCGCAAGCCGAACCCGCGCGGCGGCAAGCCCGCCACGCCGGCCGAGGGGCTGGGCGCTGCCGGCCGGCAGCCGCAGGGCCGCCGCAAGGAGGGAGCCAAGCCGCAGGGTCAGCGCAAGGGCCAGGGCGGTGTCGACAAGGCCACGTCCGGCAGCGAGGACCTGTTCCGCTTCGTGATTTCCGAGCAGTACGACAAGGAAGACACGGTGATTCCGCGCACCAAGGCCAAGCCGGTGCGTGAGCTGTCGGCCGAGGACGACGCCCCGAAGCTGCACAAGGTGCTGGCTGAGGGCGGCCTGGGCTCGCGTCGCGAAATGGAAGAGCTGATCCTGCAGGGCCGGGTCTCGGTCAACGGCCTGCCGGCGCATATCGGCCAGCGCATCCTGCCGACCGACCAGGTGCGCGTCAACGGCAAGCTGATCCACCGCAAGGTGTCGACCAAGCCGCCGCGCGTGCTGCTGTACCACAAGCCGGCCGGCGAAATCGTCAGCCAGTCGGACCCCGAAGGCCGTCCGACCGTGTTCGACAGCCTGCCGCGCATCAAGACCGGCAAGTGGGTCGCCGTTGGCCGGCTGGACTTCAACACTGAAGGCCTGCTGATCTTCACCACCTCGGGCGATATCGCCAACCGCTTCATGCATCCGCGCTACGGCGTCGAGCGCGAATACGCGGTGCGCACGCTGGGCGAACTGGCCGAAGCCGACCGCCAGCGCCTGCTGCACGGCATCAAGCTGGACGACGGCGAGGCCAACTTCCTGCGCATCGCGGATGGCGGCGGCGAGGGCGTCAACCAGTGGTACCACGTGGCGCTGACCGAAGGCCGCAACCGCGAAGTGCGGCGCATGTTCGAGGCGGTCGGCCTGACCGTGTCGAGGCTGATCCGCACGCGCTATGGCCAGTTCCTGCTGCCCCGCGGCCTCAAGCGAGGCCGCTGGCAGGAGGTCGAGCCCAATGACGTCAAGGCGCTGATGACCGCGGTCGGCCTGAAGGTGCCGGGAAAGGGCGAGCAATCTGGCAAGGGCGCGACCAAGGTCGGCGGGCGCAAGCAGCGCACCGAAGCGGCGATTGCGGGCATGCCGATGCACACGGGCATGGATGGTCTGCCGCGCTATGAACAGGGCGGAGCACGGGGTGGCAGCCGCGGTGGCCAGCCGGATCCGATGAAGACGTCGATGGGCTACATCAGCCACGGCCCCACGCTGCTGACCTCGCACGCCGCCAACCTTGGCGGTGGTCGCGGCACCGGCGCGCGCCAGGCGCGTGGTGGCGGCGGCGGCGGCGGACTGGGCGGGCAAGGCAAGCCGCAGCGTCGTGGCGGCGGTGAGCCGAATGGCAATGTCATGCCGAAGGCGGCGAAGCCAGGCGGAAACCGCACCCCGCGCGGCGGTGGCGGTGGCGGTGGCGGTGGCGGCAATCGCGGAGGTGGTCGCGGGGGCAGTCGCGGCGGGAATCGCTGAGTGCCTGATGCCGCGCATGGCGGGGTGAAGACCCGCCATGCGCGGCGCGTCATCTGCGAGAATGTCTGGCTTTTGCCTTTTCGACATAATCCGCGTATAATTCAAGTCTATTCAAAAAGCCATCCTCGCCGAGGGTGGGCGAATGATGGGCATTGCGCCCATTTTTTTTTGGTTCGCCCGAATTCGGTCCCGCGCCCCGGCGCGGGCGGGATGGCGGACAGGCAGCACTGCAGCAAGGTCGTCCCGGACGGCAGCGGCGGGTTTGCCTGCCACGGTGTTGATGGCCATTACTCGGGATAACAGTGCATCTGGCAGATTTGATCGAAACCACCCTTAACGGCATGGGGTATGAGCTGGTTGAGCTCGAGCGTGCCCCGGCCGGATTGTTGCGTGTCTATATCGATCAGCCTGAAACCGGCATTGCCATCGAGGATTGTGAAAAGGTGAGCCGCCAGCTCACCCACGTGTTCACGGTCGAGAATGTCGACTACGAACGCCTCGAGGTCTCGTCGCCCGGACTGGACCGGCCGCTGAAGAAGCTGGCCGACTATGTCCGCTTTGCCGGCGCCGAGGCGCGCGTGACGCTGCGCCTGCCGGTCAACGGGCAGAAGAACTTCACGGGCATCCTGCGCGAACCGACCGGCGAGGCGGGCGCGGAGAAGGTTGGCCTGGAGTTCGAGGGCAAGGATGGCCCGGCACTGCTGGAATTTGCCGTATCCGATGTCGACAAGGCGCGCCTGGTGCCGGTATTCGACTTCAAAGGAAATCAAAGAAAAGGGAACAAGCAATGAGCCGCGAAGTTCTGTTGCTCGTCGATGCGCTTGCGCGTGAGAAGAACGTCGACAAGGATGTGGTATTCGGTGCCCTGGAGGCGGCGCTCGCCTCGGCCACCAAGAAGCGTTTCGAAGAAGACGTGGATATCCGGGTCGCGATCGATCGCGAGTCGGGCGAGCATGAAACCTTCCGCCGCTGGCTGGTCGTTCCCGACGAACAGGGCCTGCAGGAGCCGGACAAGCAGATCCTGCTGTTCGAAGCCCGCGATGAGAACCCCAGCCTTGAGCTTGGCGACTACATCGAGCAGCAAATCGAGTCGGTCGAGTTCGGCCGTATCGGCGCGCAGGCGGCCAAGCAGGTGATCCTGCAGCGCATCCGCGATGCCGAGCGCGAGCAGATCCTGAACGACTACCTCGATCGCGGCGAGAAGATCATGACCGGCACGGTCAAGCGCGCCGACAAGAAGGGCCTGATCGTGGAATCCGGCCGCGTGGAAGCGCTGCTGGCCCGCGACCAGATCATCCCGAAGGAAAACCTGCGCACCGGCGACCGTGTGCGCGCCTATATCCTGAACGTGGACCGCGCCGCGCGCGGCCCGCAGATCGAGTTGTCGCGCACCGCCCCTGACTTCCTGATCAAGCTCTTCGAAAACGAAGTGCCTGAAATGGAACAGGGTCTGCTGGAAATCAAGGCCGCCGCGCGTGATCCGGGCGTGCGTGCCAAGATCGCGGTGGTGGCGCATGACAAGCGCATCGACCCGATCGGCACCTGCGTGGGCGTGCGTGGTACGCGCGTGACCGCAGTGCGCAACGAGATCGGCGGCGAGGCCGTGGATATCGTGCTGTGGTCGGAAGACCCGGCGCAGTTTGTGATCGGCGCGCTGGCACCTGCGCAAGTGCAGTCGATCGTGGTCGATGAAGAGAAGCACAGCATGGACGTGGTGGTCGACGAGGAAAACCTCGCCGTCGCCATCGGCCGCAGTGGCCAGAACGTACGCCTGGCGTCCGAACTGACCGGCTGGCAGATCAACATCATGACGCAAGAGGAATCGGCGCAGAAGCAGGCCGAAGAGAGCGATGTCGTGCGCAAGTTGTTCATGTCCAAGCTGGACGTGGATGAGGAAGTTGCCGACATCCTGATCGAGGAAGGCTTCTCCACGCTGGAAGAAGTGGCTTATGTCCCCATCAGTGAAATGATGGAGATCGAGGCCTTTGACGAAGACACCGTCAACGAGCTGCGCAATCGCGCGCGTGATGCGCTCCTGACGATGGAACTGGCCCGGGAAGAAAAGGTGGAAGAGGTGTCGCAGGATCTGCGCTCGCTCGACGGCCTCAACCCGGAACTGATCGGCAAGCTGGCCGAAGGCGATATCCATACGCGTGACGACCTGGCCGAATTGGCCGTGGACGAGCTGGTCGAGATGACCGGTGTCAGCGAGGAAGAAGCCAAGTCGCTGATCATGAAAGCACGGGAACATTGGTTCAACTGAGGGACACGGCCGGGCTGGCCTACAACTGGCCCGGGCGCGCTTTCCACAAACGATTTGTCCCGACGAAGACACCAAGCATTGAAAGGGTTTGAATGGCAAGCACAACAGTTGCCCAACTGGCCGCAGAACTGAGTCGCAGCGCAGCTGCCCTGCTGGAACAATTGCAGGCGGCTGGGGTGGGCAAAGCGACGCCAGAAGACATCATCACGGAATCGGATAAGACCAGTCTGCTGGACTATCTGAAGCGCTCGCACGGCCAGGCCGACGACAGCGCCCGCAAGAAGATTACGCTGACCAAGCGCGAGACCTCGGAGATCCGCCAGTCGGATGGCACCGGCAAGACTCGCACCGTCCAGGTTGAAGTGCGCAAAAAGCGCGTGCTGATCAAGCGCGACGAGGCCCAGCCTGGAGTCCACGCGGACGCCGCCGAAGGGCATGCAGCGGCCGCGGCCGAGGCTGCCGAACAGGCACGCCGCGACGAGGAAGAACGCCATCAGGCCGAACTGCTGGCGCGCCGGGAAGCCGAAGCCAAGGCCGCCCGCGAGGCAGCCGAGCGCGAGGAAGCCGAGCGCCGCGCCCAGCAGGAAGCCCTGGAAGCGGAGCAGCGCCGTCAGGCCGAACTCGCCGCCAAGAAGGTGGAGGAAGAGGCTGCCGCGTCGCGCGCCGTGACCGAGGCCAACGAAGACTCCTCGCGCAAGAAGGCTGAGGACGAGAAGGCTCGCGTCGCCGCTGAACGCGCCGAGGCGCAGAAGGCTGCGGACGAGGCCAAGGCCGCTGCCGACAAGGCCCGCGCCGAGCAGGAAGTCGCTGCGCGCAAGCGCCGCGAGGCTGCCGAAGCCGAGGCTCGTGCGATCCAGCAGATGCTGAACGCACCTCCGCGCGTGCTGAAGGCGCCGTCCGAGCGCAAGGCTGAAGAAAAGAAGGCCGAGCAGACCGGTACGCTGCACAAACCGGTGAAGCCGGCCGGTGCGACCACGGAAGCGAAGAAGGACGACAAGAAGCCGGCCACCACGACCACGACCACGGCAACCGCCGACAAGAAGGGCAAGGTCGTGAAGGCAGGCTGGCAGGACGACAGCAGCCGCAAGAAGGGCAGCGGCCTGAAGACGCGCGGCGATTCGTCGGGCGGCGTGGGCGGCTGGCGCGGTGGCCCGCGTGGCCGTGGCGGCAGGCAGCAGCAGCACGACGACAGCCGCAGCAGCTTCCAGGCGCCGACCGAGCCGGTGGTGCGTGAAGTGCATGTGCCTGAAACCGTCTCCGTGGCCGATCTCGCGCACAAGATGGCGGTGAAGGCGTCCGAGGTCATCAAGCAGATGATGAAGCTCGGCCAGATGGTGACCATCAACCAGGTGCTGGACCAGGAAACCGCCATGATCGTGGTGGAAGAAATGGGCCACAAGGCGTTCGCCGCCAAGCTGGACGATCCGGAAGCGCTGCTGGTGGTGGATGGCGAAGACCACACCGACGCCGAGCTGCTGCCGCGTCCGCCGGTAGTGACCGTGATGGGTCACGTCGACCACGGCAAGACCTCGCTGCTGGACTACATCCGCCGCACCAAGGTTGCCGCGGGCGAAGCCGGCGGCATTACGCAGCATATCGGTGCCTACCATGTGGAAACCGATCGCGGGGTGATCACCTTCCTGGACACTCCGGGTCACGAGGCCTTCACGGCCATGCGTGCCCGCGGTGCCAAGGCAACCGACATCGTGATCCTGGTGGTCGCGGCCGACGACGGCGTCATGCCGCAGACCAAGGAAGCCATTGCGCATGCCAAGGCTGCCGGTGTGCCGATCGTCGTGGCGATCAACAAGATCGACAAGCCCGATGCCAACCCGGACCGCGTGAAGCAGGAACTGGTGGCGGAGCAGGTGGTGCCGGAAGAGTACGGCGGCGATTCGCCGTTCGTGCCGGTTTCCGCCAAGATGGGTACCGGTGTGGAAGACCTGCTCGAGCAAGTGCTCCTGCAAGCCGAAGTGCTGGAACTGAAGGCACCGGTAGATGCCCCGGCCAAGGGCCTGGTGGTGGAAGCCCAGCTGGACAAGGGTAAGGGCCCGATCGCAACCATCCTGGTCAGCAGCGGCACGCTCAAGCGTGGCGATGTGGTCCTGGCTGGCAGCGCCTACGGCCGCGTGCGTGCCATGCTGGACGAGAACGGCAAGACGACCAAGGAAGCCGGTCCGTCGATCCCGGTGGAAATCCAGGGTCTGTCGGAAGTCCCTGCCGCCGGTGAAGAAGTGCTGGTGCTGCCGGACGAGCGCAAGGCACGTGAAATCGCGCTGTTCCGCCAGGGCAAGTTCCGCGACGTGAAGCTGGCCAAGCAACAGGCCGCTAAGCTGGAGAACATGCTCGAGCAGATGGCCGAAGGTGAAGTGCAGACGCTGCCGTTGATCGTCAAGGCCGACGTGCAGGGTTCGCAGGAAGCGCTGGTGCAGTCGCTGCAGAAGCTGTCGACCGCCGAAGTGCGCGTGCAGATCGTGCACGGCGGCGTGGGTGGCATCTCGGAGTCCGACGTCAACCTGGCGACGGCTTCGAAGGCAGTCATCATCGGCTTCAACGTGCGTGCCGATGCTGGTGCGCGCAAGCTGGCCGAGCACAACGGCATCGATATCCGCTACTACAGCATCATTTATGATGCGGTAGACGAGATCAAGGCGGCGATGTCGGGCATGCTGGCGCCGGAGAAGCGCGAAACCACCATCGGCCAGGTCGAGGTGCGCCAGGTGTTCCGCGTGCCGAAGATCGGTGCGGTGGCCGGCTGTATGGTTACGGACGGCCTGGTCAAGCGCAACTCGCTGGTGCGCGTGCTGCGCAACAACCTGGTCATCCACGACGGCGAGCTGGATTCGCTCAAGCGCTTCAAGGACGATGTCAAGGAAGTGAAGCAAGGCTTCGAGTGCGGTCTGTCGATCAAGAACTTCAACGATGTTCAGGAAGGCGACCAGCTCGAGGTGTACGAAATCACAGAGGTGGCGCGTACGCTGTAAGGCGTCGCAAGCAACGGCAGGCTTCGGCCTGCCGTTGTCATCTCGACTAGACGCAATTGAATGGCCAAGAAAGGCAATATCTCCTCCCGCAACCTCCGCATCTCAGACCAGATCCAGAAGGACCTGGCCGAGATGATCCAGCGCGAGCTGCGCGACCCGCGCCTCGGCCTGGTCACGCTGCAGTCGGTCACGCTGACGCCGGACTATGCCCACGCCAAGGTGCACTTCACCGTGCTGGGTGCCGAGCCGGCAACGGCCGAAGCCATCCTGAACGAGAAGGCTGGCTTCCTGCACTCGCTGCTGTACAAGCGCCTGCACATCCATACCGTGCCGACGCTGCGTTTCCTGCACGACACCTCAGTCGAACACGCGATCGAGATGTCCAAGCTGATCAACGAAGCGAACGCCACGCGTTCGAAAGACGACTGAGCCGGTGCCCGTGCCGCCAGGCATGGGCAGCGCGCCGCCAGGCCGCACACCGCGCCGCATCAGCGTCGCTCCTGTTTTCTCCGATGACCGATTCCAACGCCGCCCCTCCGCAGCGTTCGCCGCGCCTGCCGCGCCGCGACGTCCATGGTGTGCTGCTGCTCGACAAGCCGCTTGGCCTGTCGTCCAACGATGCGCTGGTGCGCGCCAAGCGCCTGCTGCGCGCCAGCAAGGCCGGGCATACCGGTACGCTCGACCCGCTGGCCACCGGCTTGCTGCCGCTGTGCTTTGGCGAGGCCACCAAGTTCTCGCAGGATCTGCTGGAAGCCGACAAGACCTATGATGCAGTGGTGCGGCTGGGTGCGCGCTCCAGTACCGGCGACGCCGAGGGCGAGTTGCTCGATATCCGTGAGGTGACCTGCGACCGCGCCGCGGTGGAGCAGGCGCTGGTGCGATTTACCGGCGAGATCGAACAGGTGCCGCCGATGCATTCGGCGCTGAAGAAGGATGGCCGCCCGCTGTACGAATACGCGCGCGCGGGGCAGACGGTCGAGCGCGCCGCGCGCCGTGTCACCATTCATGCGATCGAACTGCTGGATTGCGCGCTGCCCCCGTCGTTCACCACGGCCGCGTTCACCATGCGCGTGACCTGCAGCAAGGGCACCTACATCCGCACGCTGGCCGAGGATATCGGCGAGGCGCTGGGCTGCGGCGCCCACCTGACCGGGCTGCGCCGCATTGCTGTGGGCGACCTGACACTGGACGGAGCGGTGACGCTCGAACAGATCGAGCAGCAGGACGATGCCGCGCGGCCTGGGATGCTGGCCCCGGTCGACGCCTTGCTGCAGAAGAGCCCGCCCGTGATGCTGGACGAAGCCGCTGCTTCGCGTTTCCTGCAGGGGCAGCGCATTGCGCGCCGGGACCTGCCCGAGGGCACCGATGTCGCGGAAGGTGTGCTGGCGCGCGTCTATGCCGGCGAGCCGGCGCGCCTGCTCGGCGTCGCGCGCATGCGCGAGGGGGCATTGCGGCCGGAGCGGCTGGTCAGGCTGTAAGCGCCGCTCCTTGCTGGACGCGGATCAGTCGAGCGTGATTTTCGCTGTCTTGATCACTTCGGCCCACGTCTTGCGGTCCTGCGCCAGGAACCCGGCGAAATGCTCCGGCGTGTCGCCGACCGGCTCGGAGCCGAATTCCGCCATCTTCTTCTTCACTTCCGGATTCGCCAGCGCCTTCACCAGTGCCTGGTTGTAGCGGGCCACGATCGGCTTGGGCAGGTCCTTCGGGCCGAAGATCCCTTGCCAGGTCGGCATATTGAAGTCCTTCAGCCCGCTTTCGGCCAGCGTCGGCACGTCAGGCAACAGCGGCGAGCGCTTGCTGCTGGTGACGGCGATGGCGCGGACCTTGCCCGACTTGGCCAGCGATGCAGCCGTGGTGATGTTGTCGACGGTCATGGCGATGTGGCCGCCCATCAGGTCGGTGATCACTGGCGTGGCGCCCTTGTACGGCGCGTGGACCATGTCGACGCCGAGGCGATGCAACATGGTCTCGGCGATCAGGTGGTTGGACGTGCCGACGCCGGCCGTGCCATAGGTGACCTGTGGCGTCTTTTTCACGTACGCCGTGAAGTCGGCCATCGACTTGACCGGCAGGGCCGGGGTGATGATTACCACGTTGGGCTGCGTCGCCAGCATGGCAATCGGCGTAAAGTCATCCGCCTTGTACGGCGTGCCCTTCGGGTTGAGCACATGCGTCACCGCCATCGCACCGGCCGCGCCCATGCCGATCGTGTAGCCGTCAGCCGCCGCCTTGGCCAGCTTGTCGGCGCCGATATTGCCGCCCGCGCCGGGCACGTTTTCCACCACCACCGGCACGCCGAGGCTTTCGGACAACGGTCCCTGCACCAGCCGCGCCAGCAGGTCGGCTGAACCGCCCGGCGCGAAGCCGACCAGCAAACGCACCGGCTTCGACGGCTTCCACTCCTGCGCATGCGCGCCCGTGGCTGCTACCGCGCCCAGGCTCATGCATACCATGCCGCGCAGCAGCGGCCGCATCCACTTCGATACCTTTTCCATTGTTACTTCCACTCCAGCAATGTCACAGGCAATCTGTCAGCGGGCTTGCCCTTACCCGTAAGCCACATCACAGGCCGTTCCCGTTGCGGCCTTCCAGCACCTGCCCGAGCAGCCTGGCCACCATCCGGTTCGAGAGCAGCACCGGCGCGCCGGCATGGCGCGCGACTTCGGCCCGCATCGCCTCGGTGTAGCCCATGCAGTGCATCACCACCAGGTCGCAGCCGCGCAGCGTTTCACCGGCCTGCGCGAAGCGGCCGGTGCCGCTGTCGGCGACGGTGTCCGTATAAGGCGAGGCATGCGTAATGCGTAGTTCGCAGGACACCGGCTCGATCAGATGAAAGCTGCCGACCTGCCCTTCGAGGGGCAGCACGATGCCGAGCCGCTTGCATCCCTGGGCGAGCGCGACGGTCAGGTGATCCACCACCTGCTGCGGCTCGATCACCAGCGTGCGCATCGGCGGCAGCGCGGTGCCCGTGCATAGCGGCACCAGTGCGTCGAAGCGGCCATCGTCCAGCGATGCCATCAGCCGCGCGAGCATGGCTTCCGCCACCGGCTTGCCCATCACTGCCTGCGAGCCGTCGCGCAGACGGCTGGCAAAGCGGTATTCGCCGTTGGCGGGGGCGAGTGCGGCGATTGCGTCCACGTCGAGATTGTCGAGGATGCCGAATTCCTCCGCCGCCACCGGCAGGCCCAGGTCGGCCAGCATCTGGGGCACGATGTCGGTCCGCGGCGCCTGGCCGATGGTGACGAAGGCCACGCGCGGCAAGCGTCCGGCCGGGGCAGTCATGCCACCATCCCGACGGTCTGCAAGTGCGCCAGCGAGCCGTAGCGCCGCTGCAGTTCCGCCCACTCGTCCACGTCATAGAAGGGGCACTGGCCCTGGCTGAAGAGCTTCGCCACCTCAATGCAGAAGCGCGTGGCCACATCCAGGTCATGGGCGTTGGTCACGCCGGTGGCGCAGCCCGGCACCGTGGTCTGCGCGGTCAGTGCGACGCCGACCACCGGCGCATCGGTGACGATGGCCGGCTGCATGATCGAATTGACGTGCCACAGCCCGTTCTCGTATGGCGTGATGTCCTGTGTGGTCAGCGGCAACACCACCGGCAGTTCGCCGCTGACCCAGCCGATCAGGTCCAGCATGCGTTCGGGCAGGCGCAGCAGCCAGCCCTCCCTGGCGACCGGCGTCAGCGCGACGCCGCGCCGGTTGACGAAGCGGTTGCCTCGCGTGGTGTCGACCGAAAGGATGGCCGCCATTTGCGGATGGACTTCGTGCGACATCATCGTACGCATGGCGAAGGGCGACTTCATCATTGGCACCGGCTGGTGCGGCCGGGTCGCCGCGTGCGGGCAGATGTGCGTGTGGATGCGGACCGGGCCGGCCAGCACGTCGCCGCCGGCGGCCATGTCGGCCAGCTTGAGCGCGGTGGCGACCGCGACGATGGCGCCGTCGGCATCGGACACCAGGCCGGTGACGGCAGGGCGCGCGCCCACGCCGCCGAGGCGGCCGACCACGCCCAGCGCGGGCGCGTCGGGGTTGCGGCCGGGCAGGGTGCAGGCGAGGAAGTCGGTGTAGAGGCCGTTCTCTTCCACGCGCGTCACCGTGACATCGCTGATGCCGCGTGCGCGCAGCAGAGTGGCAACGGCTGCGCCGTCGACGTTGGCTGCGGACAGCAGCTCGATCGATTCAATCACCTGCTTGATGGACATCTTGCTTGGGTTCCTTGCTTGCTTTCCGGTATTGCGATGGATCAGATGGCAGCGGCGCCGGCCGGCACGGACAATGCGCCGGGGGTTACGTCGACGATATCCGGGCCGAGGAACCAGCGTGCGGCATGCCCGCCGGCCATCTCCATGCGATCGTCGGATACGCGCACCCAGTTGCCTTCGGGCAAGCCCAGCACCGGCATCCGCGGCTGCAGCACCGTGAATTCGGCCAGGCGCTGATCGCGCGTTTCGCCGCGGAAGCCCGGCAGCACCACGTTGAAGTAGTGCGGGTTGATCTGGAAGGGCACCAGCGCGAGCGCGTCGAGGCCGCCGGGGTCGGCGACCGGCATGTCGTTGGTGGTGCGGATGGTCGGGCAGGCCACGTTGGTGCCGGCGCTCCAGCCGATATAGCGCGCGGCGCCTGCATGTACCTGGCGCGCGATGACGGGCAGCAGGCCGCGCTCGCGCAGGCATTGCAGCAGTCGGAAGGTGTTGCCGCCACCGATGACGATCAGTTCGGCGGCTTCCACCGCCCGCACGCAGTCAGCGTCGGACAGCCGGTGCGGCGAGTGCGCTTCGATGCCGGCCGGGGCCAGTGCGTCGCGAACCAGCGCTTCGTAGGTGTCCCAGTCGCGCGTGACGCCGGCGAACGGGAGGAAGCAGGCACGGGTGCGCCCGCTGGCCAATTTGCGGATCGCGTCGTGGGCATGGACGAGGTAGCCCGCGTCGCTGGTGGAGTTGCTGAGTAACAGGAGTTCCATGGGATTAAGCTAGCCGGGATTGCTATTGCCCGGCGGTGTCGCCGGGATGGAGCCAGAGCGGATCGCCGATGCGCTGCCCGACCGGTGCCACTGCCTGCACCAGCGTTTCCCGCAGCGCATTGGCCTGGGCCTGGCTGACCTGCATCGCGGTGAACGACAGGCACAGCCCGCGCACATCGCCGGAAAGCGGATCGGCCAGCGTGGTGGCCACCGCGCCGATCCCCGGCATGCCTTCATTCACGGCGATCGCGCTGCGCTCGCGGCTGGCGCTTGCCACGCGCTCGGCCAGTTCGGCCACGGTAGTGGGGCAGCCAGCCGGCGCCTCAGGCAATTTGCGCGCGCCGGCGGTGCCATAGCGTGCGCTGAACTCGGCTTGCGGCAGGCGCGAGAGCAGGACGCGGCCCATCGCGGTGGTGAATGCCGGCCGGCGCGCGCCCGGCGGCGACAGCACTTGCACTGGATTGCTGCCGTTCAGGCGCTGCAGGACCACGGTGTCGGTGCCGTCGAGCATCGACAGGTAGGTGGTAAAGCCGGTGGAGTCCGACAGCGAGGCCAGGATGGCCCGGCATTGCTCGTCTAACGGATGCGCCTGCGTCGCCGCCTGGGCGGCGCGGATCAAGAGCGTCCCGGGGCGGTAGCGCCGCGTCGATGGCTGCAATTCCAGCAGCCGGTAGCGCACCATCTGGGCCAGCAGCCGCGAAGCCGAGCTCTTGGCCAGGCCGAGTTCGTCAATGACGTCGTTGAACGTGATCTCGTGCCGGCCTTGTTCGAACATGGCCAGCACGCTTTCCACGCCTTCAAGAATGCTCAAACCGTCGCTCCGTCTTTCTGAACTTTGTTTGGTTCCGGTTTACGGAACTATGGTTCCGTAAATTGGTTCAGAAATCATAGGGCGGCCGGGGCCGGAATGCAAGGGGTCAGGCGAGGAAACAAAAAAAGGACGCTCGCAAGCGTCCCTTTGTCCATAAGCAGGTGTATGCCTCAGTGCGCCGCCATGGCGTCCGCCGAACCGCCGCCGCCCTTGGCCGGCCGCGTCAGCCAGACAAAGGCGATCAGCACGAAGAACAGCATCCCCGAAATCCAGAAGATATCGTTGGCGCCCAGCATGGCGGCCTGCTGGCTGATATTGCGCTCGATCACGCCTACCGCCTGCATCTGGCTCATGCCCATCTGCATCAGGTGGTTGAGCTGGTCGTGGTAGGCCGGGTTGTACGGGTTCACCTGCTCGACCAGCTGCGCATGATGCAGGGCCGAGCGGTTCTCCCACACCGTGGTCGAGATCGAGGCGCCGATGCCGCCGAAGGTAATCCGCACGAAGTTCGACAAGCCCGATGCCGCCGGGATCTTCTCCGCCGGCTGTCCCGACAGGATGATCGAAGTCAGCGGGATGAAGAACATCGCCATCGCCGCGCCCTGGATCAGCGTCGGCACCATCAGCGTCCAGGTATCGACCTGCGTGGTGAAGCCCGAGCGCATCAGGCTGACGATGCCGAAGGTGATGAACGCGGCCGTTGCGACCCAGCGCGCATCCATCTTCGGCAGGTTGCGCCCAATTACCGGCGACAGCAGGATCGCGAAGATCCCCACCGGCGCCATCACGATGCCGGCATCCGTCGCGGTATAGCCGACGATGGTCTGCAGCCACAGCGGCAAGATCACCAGGTTGCCGAAGAACAGCCCGTACGCTACTGAGATTGCCACCACGCCCGAGCTGAAATTGCGGCCCTTGAACAGGCTGATGTCGACGATCGGATGCTTCTCATAGGTCTCCCACGCCAGGAAGAACAGGAACCCGACAATGGCGACCAGCGTCAGCACCACAATCTCGGTGGAGTGGAACCAGTCCAGCTCTTTGCCCTTGTCGAGCATCAGCTGCATCGACCCCACCCAGATCACCAGCAGCGCCAGGCCGATGCGGTCGATCGGCAGCATCTTGGTCGGCGTCTCGCGGTCCTTGTAGATGGCCCAGGTGGCGTACGCGGTGATGATCCCCACCGGCACGTTGATGTAGAAGATCCACGGCCACGTCATGTTGTCGGAGATCCAGCCGCCCAGCAGCGGGCCCATGATGGGAGCGACCAGCGTGGTCATGCCCCACAGCGCCAGCGCCATGGTGCTCTTCGCGGGCGGATAACTCGACAGCAGCAGCGACTGCGACAGTGGGATCATCGGCCCCGCCACGGCCCCTTGCAGCACCCGGGCCGCCAGCAGCGTTTCCAGGTTGGGCGCGACGCCGCAGAGCCACGACGCCAGCACAAACAGCAGGATCGACGTGATGAACAGCCGCACCGCGCCGAAGCGCGTGGTCAGCCAGCCGGTCAGCGGCACCGAGATCGCATTGGCCACCGCGAACGAGGTAATGACCCAGGTGCCCTGGTTCGGCGCCACGCCGAGGTCGCCCGAGATCGCCGGGATCGACACGTTTGCGATCGACGAGTCGAGCACGTTCATGAACGTGGCCAGCGATAGCGCGATGGTGCCGATCACCAGCTTGCCGCCGGTCAGCGGCTGCGGCTGCTGCGGCGCCAGCGGCGCGGCAGGCCGCGCCGTTGCGCCGCCGGACTGTGCGGCGGTGATGGAGTTGGCCATGATCAGGTGCGGGCAGGCTTGGTGTTGGCACCGCCGGGCGCGTTGGCGGTGTCGGGCCCGATGGCCCCATTGCCTCCGTTGGTTCCCTTGGCGCCTTCGGCCCCGGCGGCAGCAGGCAGGCCGGCGGCGCGGCCGCCGTTGTTGGCTGTGATGATCTGCGCGATCAGCTGGTCGGCGTCCTGTGCCACCTTGTCATAGACATTGGTTTGCATCGGCTTGGCCGGCGCGGCATTGGCCATGGCGGCGCCTTCCTCGCGGCGCACGTCGACCTTCACGGTCATCGACAGGCCCACGCGCAGCGGGTGGTCCTTGAGCTGCTGCGGATCCAGCGCGATACGCACCGGCAGGCGCTGCACCACCTTGATCCAGTTGCCGGTGGCGTTCTGTGCCGGCAGCAGCGAGAAGGCCGAGCCGGTACCGGCCGAGAAGCCCGCGACCTTGCCCTTGTACTCCACCTTGGAGCCGTACACGTCAGCCTCCAGCGTCACCGGCTGGCCGATGCGCATATGGGTGATCTGGACTTCCTTGAAGTTGGCGTCGATCCAGACCTGGTCCAGCGGCACCACCGCCATCAGCGGCGCGCCCGCGGCCACGCGCTGGCCCACCTGCACCGAGCGCTTGGCCACGTAGCCGGTCACCGGCGCCGGCATGGTCGAGCGCGCGAACGACAGGTAGGCCGATCGCAGGTTGGCGGCGGCGCGCTGCACGTTGGGGTGCTTCTCCACTGTGGTCTGGTCGGTCAGCGCCTTGTTCGACGCGAGCTGCTCGCGCGCGGCCAGCAGCGCCGATTCCGCGGCCTTGAGCGCGGCCTGCGCGTGCGCGATCTCTTCATTGGAGACCGCGCCCGAGCCGGCGATGGCCTGGCGGCGGCGCAGGTCTTCGCGGGCTTTCGCGACATCGGCTTCGCGCAGCGCCACGTTGGCGGCGAGCGAGCCGTTGTTGACGTACAGCGTGCGCACCTCGCGCACGGCCTGCGCCAGTTGCGCCTCGGCCTGTTCCAGCGACACCTGGGTATCGGCCCGGTCCAGCTGGATCAGCGGCTGGCCGGCGGTGACGAGCTGGGTGTCGTCGGCGGCGATCGACACCACGGTGCCGCCGACCAGTGGGGTCACCTGCACCACGTTGCCGGCGACGTAGGCATCGTCGGTGGTTTCGAAGTGGCGGGCGTACATGCCCCAGTACACGCCGTAGCCGATGCCGGCGACGACGGTCGCCGCGGTCAGCGACACCAGCATGCGCTTGCGCTTGCCGTTGCTGTTGGGGGCCGGGGCTTGCTGGGGATTGCTGGTGCCGGCCGCTTGCTGGTTATTGCTCATGATGTTCTCTGGTGATTCTTGTCTGCAATCACGGGGTGCGCGGATCAGCCGCGGGCGCCCGCCTGGGTCTTGTCCTGTTGCTGCGCGGTGCCGGCCTGGCTGTGGCCTGCGTGGCTCTCTTCTTCGGCAGGCTCCTGATAGCCGCCGCCGAGCGCCTTCATCAGGCCCATCTGCAAGTCAAGCCGGCGTGCCTGCAAGTCGGTCGCGAGCCGGCGCTGCTGCAGCACGTTGCTTTCCGCGTTGAGCACGGTCAGCTGCGTGCCCAGGCCCGCCTTGTAGCGCGTAGTGGCCAGCGCATAGGCGTGCTCGGCCAGGTCCAGTGCTTCGCGCTGGGTCTGGATCTGCTTGTCGACGCTGCGGATGCTGGTCATGGTGTCGGCGGTTTCGCGCAACGCATCGACCAGCGCCTGGTTGTAGTTGGCTACGGCGATGTCGTAGCCGGCGTACTTGCCCTTCAGGTTGGCGCGCAGCTTGCCGCCTTCAAAGATCGGCAGGCGGACGGTGGGGCCGATGCCGAAGGTGCGGCTTATGCCCATCAGCAAGTTGGATGGGTCCAGTGCTGCCAGGCCGGCAAATGCTGTCAGGCTGACGTCGGGCAGGAATTCCTTCTTGGCGACGCTGATATCCTTCGATGCCGCTTCGACGCGCCAGCGCGCCGCCACCAGGTCGGGGCGGCGGCCAAGCAGGCCGATGGTCAGGTCGTCTGGCAGGGTGGGGGTGGCCTGGGCCAGCAACACCGGGGGCTGGATCTGCAGGCCGCGGTCCGGGCCCTTGCCCAGCAGCGCGGCGAGCTGGTTGCGGGCCAGCGCGATCTCTTCGTCGACGCGCTGCAGGTCGGTCTGCGATGCGGCCACGGTGCCGCGCGCCTGCGTGGTCTCGACCTGCGTGTCGAGGCCGGCGGCCAGCCGCTGGCGCGACAGTTCGGTCAGGTCGCGGCGCTGCGCGATGGCGCGCTCGGCGACGTCGCGCTGGGCATACAGTGCGGCCAGGCGGGCGTAGTTGCGCGCGATCGAGGTCGCCAGGATCAGGCGCGAGGCCTGGCTTTCCGCCTCGGCGGCGCGGTCGTCCGACAGCGCGGCTTCGAGCGCGTCGCGGTTCTTGCCCCAGAAGTCGAAGTCATACGACAGGCCAACCTGCAGCCGCGACTGGTTCTGCCACGAGCCGGCCAGCGGCGTGCCTTCGAACAGGTCCTTCTCGGAGAAGCGCTGGCGGATCAGGCTGCCTTCGAACTCCAGGTGCGGGTAGAGCGCGCTGCGCGTCGCCTCAGCCATGGCGCGCGACGCTTCCACGCGGGCAAAGGCCGCCTGCAGGCTGGGATTGTCCTTGACGGCCTCGTCGACCAGTGCGCTCAGCTGCGGGTCCTTGAACTGGTCTACCCAGTCCTGCGTGGGCCACTGGCCGTGTTCGCCGGGCAGGGTTTGCGAGGTGGCCATCGCGGCCGGGTCGGCCATGGTCTGCGTGCTGTGCGAGTTGCCGAGCGCAGCGCAGCCGGCCAGCACTGCCGCGGCCACGGCGGTCAATGCCAGCGTGCCCGCGCGGCGTACCAGCTCGCGCGGGCGCGGCGACAGGGGGGCTTGTGAAGAGAGGGCTTGTTTCATGTTCTTGCTACGTGTCCGGAGCCATGCTTTGTGACGGGTGGTACGGTGTGTCCGGCGTGCCGGACGATCTGCCTTGCCGGATTCCGGCCGGCGCGCCGCTACCCGCTGTAGTTATCGATGACCCGGCGCAGCATGCTCTTCAGCAACTGGAGTTCGTCCGCGGAAAATCCCCTGAAGTGCTGCGAAAGTACTTTGCAGAAAATGGTCGGCAGGCGATCTGCCAGGGCCTGGCCCTGTTCGGTGAGCAACAGGTTGACCACGCGGCGGTCATCGTCGCGGCGCTGGCGTTCGATCAGGCCGCGTTTTTCCATGCGGCTGAGCAGGCGCGTGACCGAACCCATGTCTGTATTCAGTTCACGGCCCAAGTCTGTGACGGTGGCGGCACGCCCGGTGGCGATCATGATCAGGCAGCTGGCCTGCGCATGTGTGATGTCCAGGCTGCTGACCTCTTGTTCGACGCTATGTGCCAGCGTGTTTTTCGCACGTTGCAGCAGGTAGCCGACGCTGTCGCACATCTGGTACTTGGCGGGATCGAACAGCGCGGCATCTGTTTCCGACGGCCCGGGGATCAGGTCCTTTGACATCTTTGCCTTTGCAATCTTTGCTGAGGCAAATATATGTTCGTGTTTAAGGATGCGCAAGAACGGAAATTCGTTATTTCGTTTTTGGAAATAATATTTGCTAGCGGAGTGACGGTTGAGGTCAACGCATCTTGCGCCGCAACATGCTAGAATGTTGGGTTACCTCAGATTCTCCGACCCTCCTTGCGAGAGTCGCTTTTAGCGAGACGCAGCAATGACCCGCGCCATCCGAAACATCGCCATCATCGCCCACGTCGATCATGGCAAGACCACCCTGGTCGACCAGCTCCTGCGCCAGGCAGGCACCTTCCGCGACAACCAGCAAGTCGCCGAGCGGGTGATGGACTCGAACGACCTGGAAAAGGAACGCGGGATCACGATTCTCGCGAAGAACTGTGCCGTCGAATACAACGGCACCCATATCAACATCGTCGACACCCCGGGCCACGCCGACTTCGGCGGTGAAGTGGAGCGCGTGCTGTCGATGGTCGACGGCGTGCTGCTGCTGGTCGACGCCGTGGAAGGCCCGATGCCCCAGACCCGCTTCGTCACGCGCAAGGCGCTGGCGCTGGGCCTGAAGCCGATCGTGGTGGTCAACAAGATCGACCGCCCGGGCGCGCGCCCGGATTGGGTGATCAACCAGACCTTCGACCTGTTCGACAAGCTGGGCGCCACCGACGAGCAGCTGGACTTCCCGGTGATCTACGCCTCGGGCCTGAACGGCTTTGCCGGCCTGACCGAAGACGTGCGCGACGGCGACATGAAGCCGCTGTTCGAAACGGTGCTGGACAAGGTGCCGGTGCGTGACGACGATCGGGACGGTCCCCTGCAGCTGCAGATCATTTCGCTGGACTACTCCAGCTACGTCGGCAAGATCGGCGTGGGCCGCATCTCGCGTGGCCGCGCCCGTCCGCTGCAGGACGTGGTGGTCAAGTTCGGCCCGGAAGGCAACCCGATCAAGGGCCGCATCAACCAGGTGCTGAAGTTCCAGGGCCTGGAGCGCGAGATCGTATCCGAGGCCGAAGCCGGCGACATCGTGCTGATCAACGGCATCGAAGAACTGGGTATCGGCTGCACCGTGTGCGCGCCGGACGCCCAGGACGCACTGCCGATGCTGAAGGTGGACGAGCCGACGCTGACCATGAACTTCTGTGTCAACACCTCGCCGCTGGCCGGCCGTGAAGGCAAGTTCGTGACCAGCCGCCAGTTGCGCGAGCGCCTGGACCGCGAACTGAAGTCGAACGTGGCGCAGCGCGTGGCCGATACCGGCGACGACACCATCTTCGAAGAGTCACGCCGCGGCGA